>NZ_JAHPYJ010000007.1:0-123449 GCF_019041935.1 Erysipelatoclostridium sp. MSK.7.34 | reverse complement strand
ATATGAAGAATTATTAAAACAAATTTCTAAAATAGCTGAAGTTGTTGGAAAGAAAATGTAAATTATTTTAAATAATGGATATTTTTCCTTATTTTTCTTGCAATTACCAAGAATTATATATATAATAGGAACGTAATTTAGAGTTAAAGGGGGGAATAGTTCGATGGCAAAAACTGTAGTAAGAGAAAATGAATCTTTAGATGACGCTTTACGTCGTTTTAAAAGACAAGTTTCTAGAACAGGAACCCTTGCAGAAGCTCGTAAGAGAGAGTTCTACGTAAAACCAGGTTTAAAAAGAAAATTAAAATCTGAAGCAGCAAGAAAGAACAACAAAGGTAAAAGATAAAAAATGGGGCTAATGCCCTTTTTTATTTTAATTCATGAAAGTTATTAAATTATAAAAAAGTTAATATTGTGTCTTTTACTAAGAAAAGATAAAAACAGACTTTAAATAAATCTGTCTTTAAGAATCAATCAGTATCATAGTATGTATAAATTACTTTTTTATTAGAAAGGTTAATCATATTAAAAAATAAACAAGCCATCATCTTGTTTATTTTTTTTCATAATGAAAATGTCCGAAATACCAATGCTTATGGCTTACTTGATTTTCAATCAACTGTAAAAATTCTGTCAAATCAAGCTCACCGCGTATAGGGGGCAGGTTCATATAATAGACAGTGCTTTTAGGATACGTATGAGTTAAAATATAATCGATTTTAAAATTATGTGCCTTAAGATTTAATAATACTTCTTGATTGTTTGGTAATTCGGTTTCCCACCAATTATATCCTTTGACTCCCATTTGCCAAGTTGGTGAAAATGCTTTTTCCGAAAGCAAAAAATGTATGTTTTTTATTGTAAGGATTTGTCTATGCATCAAATGAATAATATTTGATCTTAAAAAATGGACTTTTCCGCCATTCTATATTGTAATGGGTAATTGATTTAGATAGTCGAAGTTTTTGTGATTTCCATCAATAAAACAGATTTGATAGGGGAGTGCTGCTAATTTATTTAAAAAATCCAGCTCTTTTTGATTGTTGTGAAACACAAAGCCGAAATCTCCAACAATAAAATATCACGTTTAGTTAAATAGTGATTAAACACATTAAAACAACCTTGATGGTCGAGGGTATCTGCGGTAATATAAATCGTTTTTTCTCCTTAAAAAATCTATTGCTTTGATTAAAAATTGCATAATAAACATATTGATAATTTTATTAAGCAAGATTAAATCATGAGTATTTGACGATTAACTAATAATGTAAAAAATGCAAAATTAATTTCTTCAAAATCTTTACTAGTATCACTATCATTTTTTATCATTACATATAAGTTTAAGCTACTTTTGTTAATAGGTATGTCATATGCATCTCTAAAATGATTTTAGTATAAAAATTATTATAGTGAAACTATTTTATTACACGATTAAACGCATTTACTAAAAAAATATTCATATAATTAGTTAGGTGATTCGATGATCTATATGGAAAATAAGTGTTTAAGTGTCAAATATTATGAATGTGTGATGCTTTTAGAAAATAATGTTATTGAGATAAAGATGGCTAATAATACTCTTAAAGTAACTGGCGCAGATTTAGAAATAAGATATTATAGTGATCAAGAAGTAATAATTTATGGAAAGATTGATTGCTTAAGATTTCTATGAGATTAGGATATGATTTATGTGAAGTCGTCAGTGAGGATATAGTAGGGTTATTGAAATCATTTAAAGAGGACCATATTACAGTATTTCAATTAACAAAAGTCGATGATTGTACATATCGATTCTATTTGCCTATTTATCAACGGATAATGGTTCGTAAATATCATTTAACAATTATCAAAAGTGTTGGAATACTGTATTATTTAATTTTAATGTTTTATCGTAAATTGAGCATCGTTGGAGTTGTCAGTTTTGCAGTCACTGTGATTTTATGTAATCAATTTATTTTTAGAGTTGAGATTATCGGTAATAATCCTAGTACAACTAAATTAGTTAATCAGGTTTTAGCTGAAAATCATATTGATGTTGGTGATAAAAAAAGAACTTATCAACAATTAAATGATATTTATGATGATTTAAAAGATAGTTTTAAAGGGAAGATAGATTATTTAAATATTTATCAAGAAGGTGGCGTATTATTTGTAAAATATACAAATAGTGTTGGAGCTAAAAAAGTAGAAAAGAATTTTGAGAATATTTATGCAAGTAAAGACGGAGTAATTCAAAAAATTGATGTTAGCAGTGGAAATATTTTGGTTAAGTTGAACCAGTATGTAAAAAAAGGTGATCTGCTAGTTTCTAATACGATTACTTCGACTAGTGAAGTAGATAAAATTATTGAAACCGAAGGAACGATCAAAGCATATACGTATACTACCTATGAGGCGAAGATCGATAAGAAAAAAATGGATGATGGTGAAGCATTTAGCTATCTTCTCCATACAATTCGTAGTAAACTAGGTTCAATCGATAAAATAGATAGAGAAAAAGTTTTATCTTATGGTATAATTGATAACAAAAGAGTATTAAAGGTACAATATATTTTGATAGAAGATATTGCATCTAAAGAGGAGAATTAAATGACAGAACAAGTTAAATTAGAAGAATATAGTATTGCGCAATTAAATAATATTTGTGGAAATCATGACGAGAATTTTAAAATGATTGAAGAAGCCTTAAATGTGAGTATTTCTCTTAGAGGTGATGAACTCAGCATTACAGGTGATGATCCAGAACATTTTAAAGAAGCAAAAAAAGTAGTTGCTGCACTTTTAGGATTAGTCGCAAAAGGAATTACGATTACACGCCGTGATGTTGTTTATGCATTGAAATTAACAAAAGAAGATAATTTAGGAAAAATTAGTGAATTATACAATATTAGGATTACTAAAACAGCGAGTGGTAAGATGATTTATCCTAAAACAATGGGACAAAAAGATTATTACTTTGCTCTTAAAAATAATGATGTTGTTTTTGGAGTTGGACCGGCAGGAACAGGTAAAACTTATTTAGCAGTAGTATTTGCGGTTGACGCACTGAAAAATAATATTGTTAAAAAGATAGTTTTAACAAGACCAGCAGTTGAAGCGGGAGAAAATTTAGGTTTTTTGCCTGGCGATTTAAAAGAAAAAGTTGATCCATATCTTCGTCCTCTATACGATGCTCTGCATGATATGCTGGGTGTTGAACAAACTGAACGTTTGATTGAAAAAGGGGTTATTGAAATTGCTCCTCTAGCATATATGCGTGGAAGGACTCTAGAAGATGCATACGTGATTCTAGACGAAGCACAAAACACTACTGATAACCAAATGAAGATGTTTTTAACACGTTTAGGTTTTAATTCAAAGATGATTATTACAGGTGATATTACACAAATTGATTTACCTCGTGGAGTTGAATCCGGATTAATAAAAGCACTAAAAATCCTAAAGGGAGTTAAAGGCATTTCATTTATTCATTTAACTGCTATGGATGTTGTTCGTCATCCAGTTGTTCAAAGAATTATAGAAAGGTATGAAGGGAAAGATGAATAAGTTATTAATTATCGAGGACGATGTTTCGATAAACAAGATCCTTTGCCATGAATTAACTAATAAAGACTATCAGGTAGATAGTCTTTATGATGGAAAAGATGCTTGTAAGCAGATTTTATCAAATGAGTATGATTTAGTACTTGTTGATTGGATGCTGCCATATAAAGATGGAGTTCAAATAATTCAAGAATGTCGTAATAACGGATATATTAAGCCGATGATTTTATTAACTGCTCGCAGTGAACAAGAAGATATTATAAAGGGCTTAGAATCAGGGGCTGATGATTATTTAATGAAACCTTTTCAAGCTAATATTTTGATTGCTCGAATTGAAGCTCATTTAAGACGGTATCATAAACATTTTAAAGGAATTATTAAATATTTAGATATAAAAATGGATTTAAGTAAGCATGAAGTATTTGTTGGTGATGAACTGATTAATCTTACTAAAGTAGAATATGACTTGTTACAAATGTTTATTGATAATAAAGAAGAGGTTTTATCACGTCAAGAGCTCTTGATGAAGATTTGGAATTTTAATTATGATGGTGATACTCGTTTAGTGGATATTCATGTATTTAAATTAAAAACAAAATTAAAAGATAGTCAGGCTTGTTTCCAGTCAGTGCGTGGCGTTGGATACAAGTTGGTGAGCAAAGATGAATAAGAATTATCAAAAGGTTATTTTTTCAGCAATCATTGTAATTATTTTAATGATTTGGAATTTTAATTATAGTTATATTTATTTGATTGGATTTATGATTGCGATGTTATTTATCGTTTATGATACAAATCGTTATTATCAACAGCAAATTAATTTTTATAAACGTGAAAAAGAAAATGAAATTCGTGAAGTTGAAGGAGAAAAAGATTTTAATCATAAAATCTTAAATTCTCTAATCAAAACAATGAATTTACCGATGATTTTTGTTAATAAAGAAGGAACGATTATCTTCACTAATCAGAGTTTCCGTGATGCTTTTAAAATCAAACATTTGCGAGGTAAATATTATAAAGATATTTTTACAGATCAGTTATTAAATATTGTTGATCAAAGTTATATTTTTGAAAGAAAGTTTTCAACTGCAGTTTGTATTGATGAACGTTATTATCAAATTGAAACAACACCTGTATTTCGTGATGATGTAGCATTCGATGGAAGTATTATTCTTTTTACTGATGTTACACAGGTAAAAGAGATCGAAAAGATGCAAAAACAGTTTTTTTCAGATATTTCTCATGAATTAAAAACACCAATGAGTGCAATTATTGGTAGCGTAGAAATTCTTCAAAAAGAAGGAATAAAAAATAAAGATACTTTTAACGAATTTATGGGTATACTACTAAAGGAAAGTTATCGGATGCAGAATATTATTGGAGATATTTTAGAATTATCTCGATTAGAACAGCCTCAAGCGACTCTAAGTCCTGCACTGGTAGATATTGATTCACTGATCAAAGATACAGTGGAATTATTTGAGCCTTTAGCAAAAGATAAACAATTGTCATTAGTATATCAAACAAAAATCAAAGAAGAATTGATGTTAGATTATACGACCGTTAAAACGATTTTAAATAACCTGGTTTCTAATGCTATTAAATATTCTAATGCTGGGGTTATTTCAATTAAATGTAATTATAAAGATGATAATTTAATAATTGTTGTTCAGGATGAAGGGGTAGGCATTTCTAAAGATAATATCCCGTTTATCTTTGATCGCTTTTTTCAAGTGGACCGTTCTAGAAGTAAGAAACTTGGGACCGGTTTAGGATTGAGTATTGTTAAAAAAATGGTGGAATTAAATAATGGGACCATTGATGTAGAAAGCACTCCTGGAATTGGGACTACTTTCACGGTAACTTTGCCAATTTTGTAGAAAATATAATTTCTTTTACAAGTAACACAATTTTTCACACAATATAAAAATAATTTGAACAAATTATTTATTTAAGATATGTGTGTAAAGTAAAAGGAGTGGTATAAATGGAAGAGAGAAATCCAATGGAAGAACAAGTAGAAAAAGAAGAAAATAGTAACCAACCTGAATCAAGAATGGGAAAACATAATAAAAGAAAAGTGACTGTAAATACAAATGGTTTATTTAAGATAGTTATTACTCTTTTAGTGGTTGCCTCTTTAGGAATGAATGTTTTCTTATTTACAAAAGTTAATAAGAGCTCGTCAAGTGGTTCTTCATCGAATAAGAATGCAACTGTGGAAAATGTAAATTATGATGTGAAGAGCTCTACAACTGATGTGATTGAAAAAGTGAATAGTAGTGTTGTTGGAGTATTAGTCTATGCTAATGGAACTGCTAGTGGTAGCGGTAGTGGAGTTGTTTATCGTGTTGATGGAAAAACAGCATATATTATTACGAATGCCCATGTAGTAAGTGGAGCTACTGATGTGCAAGTAGTATTTTCAAATAAAGAATCTGTAAATGCAACGATTGTTGGTAGTGATACTTACAGTGACATTGCAGTACTAAAATTAACTGCTGATTTTGATATGACCGCTATTAAATGTGGAGATTCTAGTTTATTGGATCAGGGAGAAACTGTATTAGCGATTGGTAGTCCGCTTGGAATTGAATACGCAGGGACAGTTACTCAAGGAATTGTAAGTGGAATTGATCGTACTGTTTCAGTGGATTTAAATGATGATGGTCAAGAAGATTGGGATATGAATGTTATTCAAACTGATGCAGCAATCAACCCTGGTAACAGTGGTGGTGCTTTGGTAAATATGGCTGGTGAATTAGTCGGGATTACTTCAATGAAATTATCTAATACTTCAGTAGAAGGAATGGGATTTGCTTTACCAATCAATGATGTTATTACTTCAGTTGAACAAATTATTGAAAATGGTAAAGTGACACGTCCACAAATTGGTATCTCAGGAGTATCTTTATCAGGGTATTCAAGCTATCAATTACGCTATTATCGCATTAATACTGATTTGACAGATGGTATTTATGTATCTCGAGTTACTTCTGGAGGAGCAGCTAGTAAGGCGGGTATTCAAGAAGGAGATATTATTGTTAAGTTTGACGGTAAAGAAGTAACTACTTATAAGAGTTTCTTAACTGAATTATATTCAAAAGAACCTGGGGATAAAGTTTCTGTTGTGGTTAACCGTAATGGTACTGAAAAAACAATAGAAGTGACATTGGGTGAACAGTAAGAATAACTGACACCAGCTAATAAAGAGCTGGTGTTTTTTATTTGTGGAAAATGGAGATTTATAATATAATGTAATTATAAGTTATAATTAGGGAAAGGTAACTTAAAAATGAAATGAGGGAAAATTATGAAATGTAAAAAATGTGGTCAGGAATTAGAAATAGGGGTGAAATTTTGTCCTAATTGCGGTGAGGATTGTGTAAGTCAAGATACTGGAATACCGGTAAAAGAGTCTGTTGATAAAACAAAAAGTGCAATTAATGATTTTGGGGAAAATATGCAGAAAAAAGAAGTTGAAATTTCAGGGAAAAAATTCAACATGCTCGAGGTACTTACGTTTGGGTCGGGTATCTTGGCAATAATTTCATGCTTTTTACCATTTGCTTCAGTATCGATTTTTGGATATAGTCAAAGTGTTAGTTTAATGGATGGTGGAGATGGTATTATTTGCATTGCTTTAGTTGTTGTTGCATTGATTTTATCCTATCTTCATAAAGACATTGTAGCGTTAGGCTTAGCTGGTGCAACTGCAGTTTTGGCGGTATATGAAATTTTTAATGCTAAATCAGTACTGGGTGGTTATGGGAATATTTCTATCGGAGCATATTTATTGCTCTTGGCTGCTATTGGATTGGTTGCAGGAATCTTTTTAGTTTATAATAATACAAAAAAACAACAAAACTGACAGAATAACTAACTGTTAGTTTTTTCTTATTGAAATAGTAGGAATACTATGCTATATTATATAGGAAAAGAAAGTCTTCAGGGCAGGGTGTGATTCCCGACCGGCGGTAAAGTCCGCGAGCATAAGCTGAGTAGGTGAAATTCCTACACCGACAGTATAGTCTGGATGGAAGAATGACATTTTTTAGTTAATAATTAATGCCTTTTTGTCATGGAGATTAGTATTTTCATGATATTTTTTATTATAAAGGAGAAATTATTGTGGAAACTACTAAGACAAGAAAATTAGTATTATCAGCAGCGTTGGCGGCATTAGGGATGATCTTGGGTTTGTTGGAGATACCATATCCCTTAGCCCCTTGGCTAAATCTTGATTTATCAGAAATTGTTGTAATTATGGCAATTTCAATGCTGGGGTTTAAATCAGCATTATTTGTGTGTGTATGTAAATTCTTTGTTTCAATTTTATTTAAGGGACCGGTAGGACCAATTGCAATTGGTCAGATTACTGCTTTGATTGCTTCATTGACGATTTGTTGTGTTTATTATTATTTATCAAGACATTTAAAATTACAAAAAGAATGGCAGTCTTATGCCGTGAACATGATTATTACAATGTTTGTATTTGCAATGGTAATGTTTATTTTGAATTACCTGTTTGTAACTCCAACTTATTTAACTCAAAAACCAACTTGGTATACAGATTTACCATTTGTTTTAGATATTAATTCATTCAATCAACAATATGGTACAAATATGTCCGTACCGGGCTTTTTGAATTTCTTATCGCCTTATGGTCAAGCCATTTTTATCATTTATTTCCCATTTAACTTTATCAAAGGGATTATTTCTGCTATTGTATATTATATAGTAAGACCAATTGAATCAAAGTTTAAGGAGGCATAAGATGAATATTGCTTTAATTGCTCATGATCAGAAAAAGGGCGAATTGATTGATTTTGTTAAAGATAATGAAGAAATTTTTGCAAGACATAATTTATATGGAACTGGAACGACTGGTAAAAAGGTCATGGAGAATACAAATTTAGAAGTAACTAGATTTTTATCAGGACCTTATGGCGGAGATCAACAGGTAGGAAATTTAATTGCGCTAGGACAGATGGATATGGTTATTTTTTTTCGGGATCCTTTGACAGCACAGCCGCATGAACCAGATATTAGCGCGTTAATACGTTTATGTGATGTACACTATATTCCTTTAGCATCTAATAAAGCAACAGCATTAATGTTATTGAAATCACTGTAGATATAGCTCTTGCTATATCTATTTTTTTAGTTTATAATATGAAATGTACTTCACGTGAAGTTAACTTCATATTATGGTGGTGGAAATGAAAACAAGAATAAAAGAAATGCGCTTAATAAAAAATATGACACAACAACAGTTAGCCGATCTGGTTCATGTATCATCTAGGACAATCATTTCGATAGAAAAAGAACAATATAACCCATCACTAATGTTAGCGTATCGAATTGCCGAAGTTTTCGATACTACAATTGAGGAATTATGTTGTTTAAAAGAAAATAAAGAATTGGAGGATCAAAAAAATGCATAAGATCAATCCCCGGTATATTATTAATGGGACATTGGGAATTATTTTAGTATTTGCTACAGCCTATGTTATTTGGCAAAAGGGCTTTGTTTTAAAATATGGATTAGCTTTGCTAGTTGCTTTTGTTTTAGGGGTTTATAATTTATATCATTGTTTTGATAATGATTGGGAAGATGAATTGAAAAATAATACAGATGAACGAGATTTGTTTATTGCGATGAAGAGTGGTCAAAAAACAGTACAATTAATGAATTTATTACTTTATGCAGGTAGTATTATTACAATTGTTTTGTATGGAATCACAAAGAAAATGATGTTTATGATAGCTGGAACCACACTTGTGAGTGTGGTTGTGGTGATGTTTGTAATATTTTTCGTAATAAACAATTATTATGAAAAACATGGATAAATGGAAAAACAAGGAGGCTGTGACGCATTAAAATAATGTGTTTGTCTAAAAAATTAAACAGCACTTAGACTCAAATAGAGTTTAAGTGCTGTTTTTGGTATAATTAGATTATGAAAAACATCGAACTGTTAGAATCTAATTACCCTATAGCCAATGGTAATTATGACACATTTCAATGCAGACTTCCACTAGACTTTTTTATTGTTATACCTATAGATGATCCGTTGACATCATTCGTAGAGATTATGAAAGGTATTAATACCTCCAAGTATTTTGACTGCTCTCACAGAGGCGATAAAGGCTCCAACCCCAATATGATTCTTCAGGTTATAAAGTCTTTCCTCAAGGGTACACATTTAATATTGAATAGGAAGAAGTATGGAACACCAGAGGTGATTACTTACAGATAAGCAGAGTGTTTGAATATAGACATTGCAATGAATGCTTAAATAAAGAAAAATACAAATTAATTACAATCTTAATAAACTTCAGTCAAAAGTAGATGAAAACTTGAGAACAGCTGATGGGATAGAAATGAAAAAGCAAAGAAGCATTCAGGCTGAAGACACATTTGGAGTTATTAAATAGGAGATGAATTATACAAGACTGAGAAAAAAAGGAAGTCTAGATGTGAAAACAGAGCTTTTTCTGATCGGAATAGTATATAAATTTAAGAAAATATCATAATAAAAAGCATAAGAATAGAAACAGCATAGTTTCTTAAATATCAAAATTTTAAAAACAGAAGAGCGATATTTTTTATAATACTCAAAAAGTCATACACATACGAATAATTTTATTATTCTAAAAACTCAAAAAATAAAAAAGGCATAACGCTTAAAGGTTTAAAAACCTTTATTCGTTACAGCCTCTTTCTATCGATTAATCTTCTACTTCGATTGCTTCTACAGGACAAGACTCAGCAGCTTCTTTAGCTGAAGCAACATCATCGCCAACAACAGATGCTAATCCTTCATCATTCATTTCAAAAACATCTGGTGCAACACCTGTACAAGCACCACATCCGATGCAAGATTCGTTTACTGTAATTTTAGCCATTATAAATTCCTCCTTTGTTATGTATCTATTATATCCCAAATAAATATATTTTCCAATATTTTATAAAGGAAATAATGAAAAAGTATGTTATAATGTACGACGAAAGGGTGATTTCGAGTGAATAGTTCACGTGTAAACAAATATCGCGATTTACGAGCTGGTTTAAAAGATGAAGCAGGGATTAATCGTGAAAATATAGAGGATACAATTGATATCATTGATGATATTGAAGATGATGATTTTTTAGCGACAATAAATCGTTCTTTTAAACAAGAAGAAAAAGACTTGCCAGATATTAATGACACTTTGACAGAAGCTAAAACTTTTGAACAAATGCGTCAAGAAAGCAGTGAAGAAATAAACCGAGCTTTGCGAAGTGCTAAGGTCAGTGTTGGTAAAGAAGCGCAGTACAATACAAGAATGGATATTTTAAATAAAATTAGAGAACCAGAAAAGCAAGTAGTTCATATCGATAATCTGGATAATATCAATACTTCAGAATTTTCTAAAGGGTATTTTGTAAATCAGGAGGAATCGGTTGTTACAAAAGCTGAAGAAGAAAAAAAGGCTGCTAAAAAGAAGATGACTTTAATGGAACGACTTGCCAGCATGTCACCAGAAGAAGATGCTAAAAAAGCTAAGCTGGTAATGGACGAAGTTCAGGAAGAAGCAGAGCAAAAAGAAAATGAACTTGAAGAAGCATTGAAAAAAGATACAGGTGTTGTGAGTTCTGGAACAGCTGAGGACACTTTAGAAGATGAAGAATTGGCAAAAATTGAACAAACACGTTCGTTAGAGGAAATGCTTCGACAGATTAAAGAGAAAGATCAGCGAGAGGTTGAAAAAGTACTTAAACAAAAAGAAGACACAGCAGATTTAAAAGTGATTAAAAATCAAACAAATGATAAAACTATAGATAGTAAATCAAAGGCAAAACAATCTCGTAGTGATATTGTTGATGAAAAGAAAAGTGATCGAATCGCTACTATCTTAAACTATGTAATTATATTCCTAGTAGTTGTATTTATTGGATTGTGTGGTATGATAGGATACCAGTTGTTCTTTTAAACTAAGGTTACCCTTAGTTTTTTTCAAGGAGTGGAGGATATTATGAAAAAAATTTCTATTGCCGTTGACGGGCCAAGTGCGGCTGGTAAAAGCAGTATTGCAAAAATAGTTGCTAAACGATTAGATTATATCTATATTGATACAGGGGCAATGTATCGTTGTGTAGGATATTATTGTCTTGAAAATAATATTGATTTAAAAGATGAACAAGCGGTATCTCAGGCTTTGAAACAAATCAAAATTGAAATGGATAGTAATAACCATATCTTTTTAAATGGGCAAGATGTTAGCCAAGTGATCCGTCAAGATCAAGTTTCTATGTCTGCTAGTGTAGTATCAAGTTATCAGGCGGTTCGTACGTTTCTTGTAGAACAGCAGCGTCAGATGGCAAATGTTGGTGGTGTGATTTTAGATGGGCGTGATATTGGGACAGTTGTTTTGCCAAATGCAGAATTGAAAATATATCAAATTGCTAGTGTTGATACCCGTGCTAAACGTCGTTATTTAGAAAATCAAGAGCGAGGATTAACAGCAGATTTAGAGCTGATCAAAAAAGATATTGAACAACGTGATTATCAAGATATGAATCGCGATATTTCACCGTTAAAACAGGCAGAAGATGCCATCGTATTAGATACATCAGCGATGACTTTACAAGAAGTTGTTGATGCTGTTTTAAAATTAGTAGAAGAAAAAATAAAGGAGGTATAATATGGCAGGTGTAGTAGCAATAGTTGGACGAGCGAATGTTGGTAAATCAACTATTTTTAACCGAATTGTTGGAGAGCGTATTTCCATTGTAGAAGATGTTGCGGGTGTTACTCGTGATCGTATTTATGCAACTGCAACATGGTTGACAAAAGAATTCCGTTTGATTGATACGGGAGGAATTGAATTACAAGATGCATCTTTTACTGCCCAAATCAAGATGCAGGCAGAAATTGCCATTGAAGAAGCAGATTTAATTGTTTTTGTTGTTAATGGACGTGAAGGAATAACTCGTGAAGATGAGTATGTAGCACGTCTTTTACAAAAAACAAGTAAGCCGGTTTTATTGGCTGTTAACAAAATTGATGATAATGCTTTTAAAGATGATATTTATGAATTCTATAATTTAGGAATTGGTGACCCAATTGCAGTATCAGGAAGTCATGGAATTGGAATTGGTGACTTATTAGATGAAATCATTAAGAATCTCGATTTTGTTGAAGAAGAATTTGATGAAGATGAAATTCGTTTCTCAATTATTGGACGACCAAATGTCGGAAAATCATCGTTGACGAATGCGATTCTTGGTGAAGAAAGAGTAATTGTTTCGAATATTGAAGGGACAACTCGTGATGCGATTGATACAGCATTTGTTAAGGATGGACAAAAATATCGTGTTATTGATACTGCCGGAATGCGAAAAAAAGGTAAGGTATATGAAAATATTGAAAAATATTCAATTTTGAGAGCCTTATCATCAATTGAAAAAAGTGATGTTATCGTTGTTGTTATTGATGGGAATCAGGGAGTTATTGAACAAGATAAACATGTTGCCGGTTATGCTCATGAAGCTGGTAAGGGAGTAATTTTAGTTGTTAACAAATGGGATTTAGTTGAAAAAGATGAGAAGACAATGCAAAAGAAAGAAAAAGAATTGCGTAGTCAGTTTAAATATTTGGATTATGCGCGGATTATTTTCTTATCTGCCAAAACTCATCAACGAGTTCAACAATTATTCCCATTGATTCAAGAGTCATTTGAAAATTCACATAAACGTGTTCAAACTAGTGTTTTAAATGATGTTCTTGTTGATGCTCAAGCAATCAATCCAACAACTACGTTCAATGGTGGACGCTTAAAAATCTTCTATGCTAATCAGGTTAGTATTTGTCCCCCAACTTTTGTTCTATTTGTTAATGATCCTCAATACATGCATTTTAGTTATAAGCGTTATTTAGAAAATCGTTTAAGAGATTCTTTTGGTTTTGAAGGAACGCCAATTCATATTATTTGTCGTAAACGTGATTAGTCGTGCTATTAATTAATTAGTTTGGTATAATATTGATACAATAATATAAGGAAGTGTAACAATGAGTAAAATTGCGGTACTAGGAACTGGAAGTTGGGCAACAGCTTTAAGCAGAGTTTTGATCGATAATCAAAATGAGATAATGATGTATGGTATTGATCAAGAACAAATTGATGATATTAATTTTAATCATCAAAACGAAGCTTTTTTTCACAATATTTCTTTAGAAAGTGAAATTAAAGCGACAAATAATTTAGAAGAAGCCTTAATGGATATGGATTATTTATTAATTACTATTCCAACACAATTTGTTAAAGAAACATTAGAACAAGTAAAACCATTAATAAAGAAAAAGATTACAGTTATAAATGCAGCTAAGGGTTTTGATTTAGGGACAAATATGCGTATGTCTGATACGATTCGTAGTGTGCTTGATGAGAACTTGATTAATCCGGTCGTTTCATTGATTGGTCCAAGTCATGCTGAAGAAGTAGTCGTTCGAATGTTAACGACAGTGTGTGCTGTTTCGTTAGATGATGATACTGCCCGAGATGTTCAGACGTTATTTTCGAATGATTATTTTAGAGTCTATCGATTAAATGATGAAGTTGGGGCTGAGTACGGGGTTGCTATTAAAAATGTTATTGCAGTGGCGGCTGGAGTTTTAAGTGGTTTAGGCTATGGTGATAATACTAAGGCAGCATTAATTACTCGGGGTCTGGCAGAAATGGTTCGTTATGGAACGAAAAAAGGTGGTAAATTAGAAACCTATATGGGATTAACAGGTGTTGGAGATTTAATTGTCACTTGTTCATCGGTCCATTCGCGGAATTTTCAGGCTGGTCTAGAAATTGGTAAAACCAATGATGCACGTGCTTTCATGAAAAATAATAAAAAAACTTGTGAAGGAATTCGTACTTGTCGAGTTATTTATGAAGATGCTAAGAAATATACAGATATTGAATTACCTATTATAAATGCGATTTACAATGTTCTATACAATAATCATGAACCAAAACGTGAGATTCAACAGCTGATGCGTCGAGAATTGAAAATTGAGGGGTAACGTTATTTAAATATTATCATAGTATATAGTGGTGATAATATGAAAGATGAAGATGTTTTATTAGATAAGGTTGTAAAGAAAACTAATGTTAATAAAGGAGAAATATTAAAATTAGCTAATGATTTACAGTCTAAAGATTTAAATAATGAAAATGATATTAAGGATTTTATTATGAGTGTGGCTAAGGTGACTAATAAACCAATCACTCCTAGCAAGGTTGATAAATTAGTTTCGATGATTAAATCAAATAAAATTCCTAAAGATATCGACAAGATGGTCTAAGACAATATAGTAAAATAAACGATAAAAACAAGTATTTTTTAGGTTGACTTATGGTATTATTTTATATATAATTGTCATTGCGGTTATAGAAGGGTGATTATTTTGAAATACAATTTACAATGGATTGTTAAGCATCGTGGAAAATTTGATTTTGAAGAGGGACTAACTTTTCCTTCGGAGTTATTTGACCAGTATGCTCAAATTAATGACTTGAAGGACATTATTGTCTCAGGAACCGGAGATCTTGATTTGAAAGATAAACGTTTATATGTTGATCTTAATATTAAAGGAACTATGATTCTTCCTTGTGCTATTACACTTGAAGATGTTGAGTATCCTTTTGAAATTAATTCAACTGAAGTGTTTGCTTTTGAAAAACCTGATCCACTTGAAGATGTTCATGAAGTAAAAAAAGATATTGTTGATCTTACCCCAGTGGTATTTGAAAACATTATGCTGGAAGTACCGATGAGGGTCGTCAAAGATGATGCTAATATTAAATCTAAAGGAAAAGGTTGGAGAATATTAGATAACAGTACTAGTGATAAAGATGATGATTATATCGATCCTAGGTTAGCTAAATTAAAAGATTATTTTAAAGATTAAATAGGAGGTTATACTGATGGCAGTACCATTTAGAAGAGTTTCAAGTACAAGAAGAAATAAGAGAAGAACTCATGATAAGCTTACAGCACCAGCTGTAGTTGTATGTCCAGAGTGCGGTGAATACAAAATGTCTCATAAAGTTTGTAAACATTGCGGTACTTACAAAGGACAAAAAGTTTTATAAGAAACGGCGTCTTAAGGGCGCTTTTTTTGTTGTTTAAGGGTTGATTAACGAAATTTTACGTTAATTGACCCTTTTTTGTTTAATTGTCGAAATCTTCTTATTTAAAGAAAATGCTATACAAAGTATCGACCAGGGTATATAATGGTGGTAAGAAGTGTTAATTTGTGTTACTAAGTGTTAAAGAGTGGGTGATATAGATGTTCATGGGTGAATTTAGGCATAATATTGACGCCAAGGGGCGTCTTATTATTCCTTCAAAATTAAGGGAGCAATGTGGCGAGAGTGTTGTAATCACTCGCGGTTTTGATGGTTGTCTAGCTTTATACACCCAAGAAGGCTGGAATGACTATTATCAAAAACTCCAAACACTGCCAAAAACTAAAAGAGAGGCACGTAACTTTGTTAGAATTATTACTTCAAGAGCAAGTGAATGTGAATTTGATAAATTAGGGAGAGTAAATATTCCTAATGTTTTAAGAATAGAAGGTAAATTAGAAAAGGAATGTATCATCGTTGGCGTTGGTGATCATGTAGAAATCTGGAATCAGAATATTTGGGATGATTATTATGATGCCAATAAAGATAACTTTGATGAAATTTCTGAATCGTTAGAAGGTTTTGAATTATAGGAGAGAGCGATGTTTGATCATGTAACAGTATTATTGAAGGAAGCCGTTGAGGGCTTGAATATTAAAGCAGATGGAATTTATGTTGATTGCACCTTAGGCGGAGCAGGACATAGTTGTGCTATTTTAAAGCAGCTTACGACCGGTCATTTGTATTGTTTTGATCAAGATCAAACGGCAATTGAAGCAGCTCGTCTACGCCTTGATGCAGTTGGTAACAACTATACAATCATTTATTCTAATTTTGTAAATATTAAAGAAAAATTAAATGAATTAGGTGTAACAAGAGTCGACGGAATATTGTTTGATTTAGGTGTATCATCTCCTCAGTTCGATACAGGTTCTAGAGGCTTTAGCTATAATTATGATGCTCGCCTTGATATGCGAATGGATACATCAAATCCACTTGATGCTTATGCAATCGTTAATACGTGGCCGTATGAAAGGATTGTTGAAATTTTATATAAATATGCTGATGAAAAGTTTGCTAAACAGATTGCACGTAAAATTGAACAAAAACGACAAATACGACCAATTGAAACAACTTTTGAATTAGTTGATATTATTAAAGATGCAATTCCTGCTTTTGCCCGACGTAAAGGAGGTCATCCTGCTAAGCGGACTTTTCAGGCCCTTAGAATAGCAGTTAATGATGAATTAAATGTCTTTGATCGAGCCTTAAAGGATTCACTAGATTTATTGAACGTTGGGGGTAGAATTTCAGTTATTACTTTCCATAGTTTGGAAGATAAAATATGTAAATATACATTTAATGATGTAACTAAGTTAAAGGATGTGCCACCGGGATTACCAGTAATTCCTGATTACTTACAGCCGAGATTTAAATTAATTAATAAAAAAGCAATGGTTGCTTCAAAAGAAGAGCTTGAAGTTAATCATCGCGCGCATTCTGCAAAACTAAGAATAATCGAGAGGGAGTTTGAAAATGAGACATAAGACTAAAAAAACTAAATTTGAAGCTTTTTCACAAAGATTTCTAGTAATTTCAATGGTAATTTTTGTTTTTGGAATTATTGGCGTTAAGTCGATGGAATCATCATATAACCGAACAGCTCAAGTTCTAGAAAAGGAAATTAAAACGATAAAGAGTGATATTGATAGTTTAGAAATGCAAAAACAAGAATTAGCATCTTTTTCACGCCTTAGTTCAGTAGCTAATGCTAAAGGATATACATATAGCAATGATTCAGTAGCTGCCTCTACTCAAGCACAACAAAATCAATAATGAATCAATTTAAAAGTGCAAAGATAGCTTATGTTGTCTTTGCATTAGTTATTTTTTCCCTTGTTGCTAATATTGTTTATTTAGGAGTGACAGGTAAGCATTTAATCAGTGGGGCTGATATCGCCACATTTGCTAAAAGTAGAGGTAAGGCAAAAACGATTGATTATGCAACCCGAGGGGAAATTTATACTAGTGATAATGAAGTTGTAGCTTCAAATGTAAAAAAATATAAATTAATCGCTATTGTATCAAGTAGTAGAATTAATCATGGCAAAGATGATGCATATGTTAAAGATATTACGGCTACAGCAAATGCAATAGCACCAATTATTGGGATGGACCCAACTGTAATGGCTCAAAAACTCCAAGAAAAGGTAGATGCAGGAGCATATCAGGTTGAATTTGGAACCAATGGTAATGATCTAAGTGCGGGTGTCAAAAAACAAATTGAGGATACTGGATTACCAGGTTTAGAATTTATTGAAAGTAATTCTCGTAATTACCCATATGGAGATTTTTGCAGCTATATTATCGGTTATGCTAAAGGAACTGAAACGGATGGAGTCAAAGGACTTGTCGGTGAAATGGGTCTTGAAGCAATTTATGACAAAACTTTATCCGGTGAAAACGGTTATAAAGTCTATCAAAAAGATTCAAAAGGATATGTTTTACCGGACGGAATCTTGGAACAAAAAGACGCTGTTGATGGAGATGACATTTATTTAACGATCGACAGTTCATTACAACGAGATCTTGATTACCAGCTGGCAACTGAAGCAGCGGCGGCACAAGCTCTTAAAGCATCATGTGTAATCATGGAGGCTAAGACTGGAAAAATTTTAGCTTTATCAAGTTATCCTTCATTTAATCCAAATGAGCGAAATATAGAGGACTATAAAAATTTCTTTTTTGATACTGCTTATGAATGTGGTTCGGTTTTTAAATCATTTGTTTATGCTAGTTCGATTGAAAGCGGCTTATATAATGGTGCAGCTACATATGAATCTGGTAAATATGATTATGGTGGTTCAAGACCGATTCGCGACCATAATAATGGTGCTGGATGGGGGAGTATTAGTTATGATGAAGGTTTTTATCGTTCAAGTAACGTTGCAATTTGCAATCTGCTTGAACGCGGGTATACTAATCGTGATGAATTACTAGATGTATATGAAAAATTAGGTTTTTTCCAATCAAGCAATATTGATGGCTTTGATTCAGTTGCAGGGACAGCGTTATACAAAACCGATAAAAGTAGAGCGGCCTATTTAACTACAGGATTTGGGCAGGGCTCTACCGTTACAGCTTTACAACTATTGCGCGCATATAGTGTCTTTGCAAATGATGGAAAAACTGTTGAACCTTATTTAATTGAAAAAATCGTTAATAAAGAAACAAACGAAGTTACATATAAAGGTAAAACAGAATATTCAGAACAAATATTTTCTTCACAAACAGTTCAACATGTTCGAGATCTACTAAAAGGAGTAGTAACTGAAAGTATGGGAACAGCAAAGAAATTTAATCTTGATAATGGTGTTCAAATTATCGGTAAGACCGGAACGGGACAAGTAGTTGTTGATGGTGGTTATTCAAGTACTATTTATACCAAATCCTTTTCGGGAATGGCACCATATGAAGATCCGCAAATAATTGTTAATATTGTTTTCCAAGGTGCTGATAATGATACAACTCAACATCAGGCAAATGTTATTAAAAGTGTAATGCCGGCAGCATTATCAATCGTAAATAAATATAATGCTCCTGAAACTACGACAGTATCTAGTGATTATAAACTAGATTCATATGTTAATCAGAGTGTTAGTTTTGTTAAGTCAAAATTAGAATCAAAAGCTGTAAATGTTCAAGTAATCGGAAACGGTAATACAGTTCTTGAACAATATCCAGAAGCTGGTTCTAAAGTAGCAAAAAATGATCGTGTTTTTATTAAGACGGAATCTAATGATATTGTATTACCTAATTTTACTGGCTGGTCACGTAAAGATGTTTTAACTTTTGGCTCGTTATCAGGGGTTAATATTACTATTGATGGCGGTAACGGTCTCGTCGGAGCTCAAAGTGCGCCAGAGGGAACTGTTGTTCACAACGGTGATGCTCTAACAATTACACTTCAGTAAGGTCTAATGACCTTACTTTTTTCATATAGTGTAGAGGGTGATTAGATGATCTATGAGATAACAAAAAAGAAAATCAAATGGGTAAAAGTAGTAACAGTTTTGATTGTAATTGCAATAATTTTAAAAGTTGGCTATATTCAAATTATTGATCGAGTCAATATTTATAATAAAGCAGTGGATTTATGGCAGCGTAGTTTTCCAGTTGAAGCTAATCGTGGATTGATCGTTGATAGTGATAATAACGTTTTAGCAACAAATCTAACAACTGCTTCACTAGTTGTTGTTCCTAGTCAAATTAAAGATGTGGCGGCTACTGCTGATAAAATTGCAAATATTTTAAATGTTGATGTTAAAGTAATGCAAGAAAAATTAAGTAAAAAAGTTTCAATCCAAAGAATTCAGCCAGAAGGACGACAATTAGATGATGAAGTAGCAGCACAAATCGATCGTTTAAAATTACCTGGGGTATATTTAATTAAAGATACTAAACGATATTATCCCAATGATAATTATTTAGGACAGACTCTTGGCTTCGTAGGAATTGATAATCAAGGATTATTAGGTTTAGAATTAAAATACGATAATTATTTAAACGGAAATAACGGGAGTATTGATTATTATATGGATGCCAAAAGTAACCCGTTGTCACTGTATCCAAGTGTTTATAGTGCTCCAACGAGTGGCTTTAATTTACAATTAACGATTGATGGTGATATTCAGGATATTGTTGAAAGAGAACTGAACAATGCATATGACACTTATAATCCTGATGGAATCTGGGCTTTAGCGATGGAACCAAGTACTGGAAAAGTTTTAGCGATGGCAAGTAAACCTGATTATAATCCCAATGATTATCAAAATGCCGATAAGGATGTTTATAATCATAATATCCCAATTTGGAAATCTTACGAACCAGGATCAACTTTCAAGATCATTACTTTTTCATCGGCTTTAAATGAAAATCTATTTGATATGGATAAAGATACTTATTTTGATAAAGGGTATGAAATTGTTGGTGGTGCCCGAATTAAGTCATGGAAAAAAGGTGGACATGGACTTCAAACCTTTAGAGAGGTTCTTCAGAATTCTTCCAACCCCGGATTTGTTGAAATCGGTCGCCGTCTAGGGAAAGATAAATTATATGAATACGTCAAAAAATTTGGTTTGACAGAAAAAACCGGTATAGACCTACCAGGTGAATCTAAAGGAATTATGTTTGATTATGATGCCTTCAATGAGTTGGAACAAGCAACAGTTGCTTTTGGTCAAGGTATTTCAATTACACCTATGCAGCTGGTGAGAGCAGTTTGTGCTTGTGTTAACGGTGGAACTTTATATAAACCATATTTGGTTGATAAAATTATTGATAGTTATTCTAATGATATTGTTTATGAACATAAACCAGAGGCACTACGTAAAGTTATTAGTGAGGATGCTTCCAAAAAAATGCGAGATGCTTTAGAATCAGTTGTTACAGATGGAGGGGGTAAAAATGCCTATATAGATGGTTACCGGATCGGTGGTAAAACAGGTACTGCCCAAAAAGCAGTAAATGGTAGTTATGTTGATGGGGGTTATATCTTATCTTTCATTGGTATTGCGCCAATTGATGATCCTAAAATTGTTTTATATGTTGCAATGGATAACCCTAAAAATTGTGTGCAGTATGGAGGAACGACAGTAGCTCCAATTGCTCGCAAAATGCTTGTTGATATTTTGCCAAGCATGAATGTAAAAAAAGTTTCTTCACAGCGGCAAAAAGCTTATACATTTATGGATACTAAAACGTTAAAGGTTGAAAACTATATTGGGAAAAGTAAAAAGGAAGTTAGTAATCCGGAATTAAAATTTGAATTTATTGGCGAAGGTGATAAAGTAATAGACCAATTACCACGAGTTGGTGAGTCAGTTGAAGCCGGATCAACAATCGTTATTATGCTTGGTTAATTAAAGCTTAATTTGACTTTTTATAATGTTTATAATATGATAATGAAAAACATTAATAATAAGGAGAATAGATTTATTGTGGACCCGACCCAGATAACCAATGTTATAATATTTGTCATTTTAATTATTTTCTCAGGTATTTTTTCTTGTACTGAAACAGCATTTTTATCTGTTAATAAAATCAGGATGCGAAACTTAGCTGAAGAAGGAAATAAAAGAGCACTAACAGTAGAGAAGCTGTTATCTAATTCGGATCGTTTATTTAGTTCAATCTTAGTAGGAAATAACTTAGTTAATATCGGTGCTTCATCGTTATCTACATCATTTGTGATTTCAATTTTTGGAGATTCAGCAACTCTAGTAGCTGCAGCTACTGGAGTAGTTACATTCTTGATTTTGGTTTTTGGTGAAATTACACCAAAATCTTTTGCAACTAAGAATGCAGATACAATAGCTTTATTTTTGGCACGATTTGTTGCTTTAGTTTGTACTCTTTTTACCCCAGTGGTATTTTTCTTAAATATCATTACAAGCTTTTTCATTAAAATATTGGGTGGCGCTCGTGACAGTGGACCAACCATGACAGAAGAAGATTTAAAGACGATCGTTACAGTAGGTCATGAAGAGGGGGTATTAGAAGAACAGGAAAAGGAAATGATTCATAATGTATTTGAGTTTGGTGAAACTGAGATCAAAGAAATTATGACGCCAAGAATTCATGTTGAGAGTATTCCCGATGATTGTTCTTACCAAGAATTGATGGAAATTTATCAACGTAGTCAATTTTCACGTTACCCAGTGCATAGTGAATCATTTGACGAAATTGTGGGAGTTTTAAATGTTAAGGATTTACTTTTCTTTAATATTGATCCTGATGAATTTGTTGTAAAAGATTTTATGCGCGATACTTTTGTTGTTTATGAATTTAATGAAGTTGCGGATGTGTTTGCTTCGATGCGTAAAGAACATGCAACATTAGCGATTGTACTAGATGAATATGGGGTTATGAGTGGAATTGTTACTTTTGAAGATATTGTTGAAGAAATTGTAGGCGAAATCGATGATGAATATGATGCTGAAGAAGACGAAATGATCATTTCTCTAGGAGAAAATGAATATTTAATAGATGGAAGCTTGAATTTAAATGAAGTTAATGATAGAGTAGGAACTGATTTCGATTCTGAAGATTTTGAATCAATTGGTGGATTAGTTCTTGGAGAGGTATCTGGTGTTCCTGAAATTGATGATGAAGTTCAGATTGAAAACGTAATTTTTAAGATTGTAAAAATGCATAAAAACAGAATTGCTCAATTAAAAGTGACGATTCTAGAAGAAAAGAAAGATGAAGAGGAAGAGCATCACTAGATGACTTCCTCTTTTAAAAAGGAGATTGTAGGATGAAGAAAAATGTAGAAATTAAAAAATTAGGGATTAATGGTGAAGGTATCGGGTATATTGATCGAAAGATCGTTTTTGTTCCTGGAGCGTTGCCACAAGAAGAAGTTATTGTTGAAATTATTAAACAGACTAGAACTTATAGCGAAGGGAAATTACTACAAGTAGTAAAACCATCAAAAGATCGTGTTACGCCTAAGTGTCGTTCGTATGATAATTGTCAAGGGTGTACGATGTTGCATTTAAGTTATTTCAAGCAGTTGAATGCAAAAAAAGAAGCTGTACGCGAATCAATTAGAAAATATACAGAGTATGATTTATCAAGAACAATTTTTAAAGATGTAATTGCGGCGCCTAGTCAAGAGGGCTTTATTACTGCTGTTAATTTGCCTATTGTTGATTTTAAAGGGAAAATTAGTTTTGGAATCTATCAACGTGATAGTAAATATTTAACATTAATGACAAGATGTTTTAAACAACATCCAATAATTAATGAGTGTTTATTAAAATTAGAAGAGATTTTAACTACAAATAAATGTAAAACATATAGTGATAAATTTAGAACAGGATTAAGGTTTTTAAAGGTTAAATTAATTGATAATAAATTACAATTAGTTTTTATTACAGGTCGTGATGGGTTGAAGGAAGAAATTGTTAAAGAAATTAGTCAATTGCCACATGTTGCTAGTATCTTCATGTCTGTTAATACTTCAAAGCATCAAGAGTTTGATGAGTTAGGATATTCAAAATTATATGGGGCAACGAGACTAGAGTTGCACGATGATAAAAATCAATATCTAGTATCGGTTAAAAGTAAATTACCAGAAAATATTGAGATGATGTGGAAACAAAATCAAACAATTAAATCATTAGTACAGGACAGTCAAAAAATAATTTCGTTGAATTGTGGAATTGGGTTATTAGAACTTAATCTTGATCAAGAAATTGTAGCGATTGATGAAAAAAGATATCAAATTGATGATGCTAAATTAAATGCTAAGTATTTAAAGAAGGAAAATGTTACTTTTATTGCTGGTGACCTAGATAGTAAAATTGTTACATACGCTAAAAAGAAAGTCTATGATACTTTAATTATTCAAAATGAACGTTATGGATTAAGTGATACAATCAAAGATACAATTAAAATTGCTAAATTTAAAACAATTATCTATGCTTGTCAGTCACATTCAACTTTAGCAAAGGATTTAGCTGATTTAGAAAAAAATTACAAATTGGAAAGAATTATTGGCTTAGATACATCTTGTCATAATTCATACCTAACAACGATTGTAAAATTGGTTCGAAAATAAAGCAAATTATTTGCTTTATTTTCATTTGTAACTATAATATTTAAAAATAGGAGGAATTGTTATGGAAATTAAATTTCAACCTCAAGGGGTATGCTCAAAACAAATAGTTATTGACGTTGAGGATGGCATTGTTAATAACGTAAAATTTATTGGTGGATGTTCTGGTAATACACAAGGTGTTGGGGCATTAGCAAAAGGGATGCAAGTAAATGAGGTAATCGAACGATTACAAGGTATTCGTTGTGGGGCAAGACCAACTAGTTGTCCTGATCAATTAGCTAAAGCATTAGTTAAACATGCGATGTAGTGGAATAATCATTTGATTATCCACTTCTTTTCATTTTATTAGAGTAAATAACATATAATATTAGTGGTGATTATATGTTAATACGGATTAAAAAGTTACAATTTTTATGTGGGGCAATTTTATTGATGCAGGTACTGTGTCCAATGTGGATCGTCCCGTTTCATTTAATTGCAACATTGTTATCGATAGTGATCATTGGCTGGCAAAGACGCTTTTGTGTCTTGCAAGTACAATATCATTATTATGTTACAATTTTATATTGTTATCGTATTTGGCTCTTAAGTTGTACTTCATGGGCAATCTTTGATACCGTTTATATGTGTTTATGTTTATATTTTTCTATTATGATTATTCTTTTTTCGTTCCGTGCAATCCTCTAATATCTTTTTAAATAGCTTATTTAGTGGTATAATACACAATAGAAAGGATGTGGGGATAGATGCTAGGACATTTACAAGTTTATAGTTCATATAGTTTTCAAAATAGTACTATCTTAATTGAGGACTTGGTAAAAAAAGCTAGTGATCTCCACTATGAGGCGCTAGCTTTAACTGATAAAGATAACATGTATGGGGCAATGGAACTAGCTAAATATGCTAAAAAATACGGTATTAAAGCAGTCTTTGGGTTAGAAGCAAGTGTTGAAATCAATCATGAGATATATCCGTTATTACTATTGGCAAGGGACGTGACGGGTTATTTTGATTTGGTTAAAATAACTAGTGAAATTTGTTTGAGTGAAAGAGGTGCGATTAGTTTAGAGGCACTGTCATTATATCGTGAACATCTATTTGTAATTTCAGCATGTAAAGAAGGAATTATTGAACGACTTATCCTAAAGGAACTGGATTCGGAGGCGTTAAAGTATTTAGAACTGTTTAAAAACACTTTTAATAATTTTTATGTAGGATTACAAAACCATGGTATTGCAATGCAACAAAAATTAAATGAACGTTTAGTCGCTTTAGCAACTCTCCAAAATATTCCCATTTGTGTAACCAATGAGGTCCGTTATTTAAATAAAGATGAGGCTTTTACTTTAGATCTTTTACAAGCTTCCGCTAAAGGAATGATGTTAGATTTAGAACACCAAGTTCAAACTGATCAATTATATTTAAAATCTAGTTTTGAAATGGAGAGTCTTTTTGATAAAAAATATATTGAAAATACTAACGATATAATACGACTGTGTAATGTAACCATTCCAACAGATCAAATGCATTTACCTAAATACCCAGTTCCTAAAGATGGCGATGCTGGTGATTACTTAAGGCAATTATGTTTAGTTGGTTTGAAAAAACGATTTAAAGGAAAAAACATTCCTAATGAATATATTGAACGCTTAAAAAAAGAATTAACAGTAATCAATAAGATGGGATTTAATGACTATTTTTTAATTGTTTTTGATTATGTTCGATATGCTAAAATGCATAAGATCTTAGTTGGCCCAGGACGTGGTTCAGCGGCTGGCAGCCTAGTGGCTTATGTATTGGGAATTACTGGAGTAGATCCATTGCGATATGACTTACTATTTGAACGTTTTTTAAATGAAGAAAGAATTAGTATGCCTGATATTGATATTGATTTTCAAGATGACCGTCGTGATGAAGTTGTAAATTACGTTACTGAAAAATATGGTCATGAGCATGTAGCGCAAATCGTTACTTTTTCTACTTATGGTCCTAAAGTAGCAATTAAAGATCTTGGAAAAGTACTAGGGGTACCCTTGCCACGATTAGAATTGTTAACTAAAAATATTCCTACTAATTATAAGAATCGTAAGAGTGCTCGAGAAGTTTTTGAAACATCATATAGTTTTCAATCAATGGTGAATAAAGATCCTGCATTAAGAAAGATCATGCCTGCTGTTTTTATTGTTGAAAAATTGCCACGTAATATTTCAACGCATGCAGCGGGAGTGGTTTTATCAAATGACGTATTGGACCAAGTTGTCCCGCTTGTCAGAGGTCCTAACAATGGAGTTGTAACTCAATATTCAAAAGATTATATCGAAGAAGTCGGCTTGCTCAAAATGGACTTTTTAGGTTTAAAGAATTTAACGATCATTGATTATATTATTAAAGATATTGCTAAGAATCATCAAGTTGAAATTAATATTAACGACATTGATCTTCAGGATAAAAAAACTTATGAAATGATCAGTCGTGGTGATACTTTTGGAATCTTTCAATTAGAGTCCTCAGGAATGAAAAATTTATTAGTTAAGATGCAATGTGATTGTCTTGATGATGTTATTGCTGCAATCGCATTATTTAGACCAGGACCGATGGCTAATATTCCTTCATATATCGCTCGAAAAAAAGGCAAAGAACCAATAACTTATCCATTAGAATGTTTAAAGCCAATTTTAAAATCTACATATGGAATTCTTTTATACCAAGAACAAATTATGCAGGCGGCACAATTAGTTGCTGGATTTTCATTAGCTAAAGCGGATATTTTGAGAAAAGCAATGTCAAAAAAGACAGCGAGTTTAATGAAAGCGATGAAGAGTGAATTTATTCAAGGGGGAATTGCTAATGGGTTTAGTGAGCTCGAAGCAGTTAAAGTGTTTGAATTGATTGAAAGGTTTGCTAACTATGGTTTTAATAAATCACATTCGGTTGTCTATGGATATATTGCCTATTGGTTAGCATATTTAAAGGCGAACTTTCCATTAGAATTTTTTAGTGCTTTATTATCAAATGAACAAAGTAGTGATGCAAGTAAACTTAGTTGTATCCAAGAGGGAAAAAAATATGGTGTTAAACTATTGGCACCATCAATCAATTATTCAACTGATCGCTTTAAAGTTGAAGATGGCAATATTCGTTATTCTTTATTAGCGATTAAAAATGTTGGTTATGCAGGATATAAAGCAATTGAAGCAGAGCGTCAAAATGGTACTTTTAAAGATATATTTGATTTTGTTTCTAGAATGGAATCAAGCAAATTAAATAGTAAAATGCTTGATAGTTTAATTATGGCAGGAGCTTTTGATGAGTTTAAATTAAATCGCACGACAATTAAACAAAATTTACATAAGATTATGGAATATGCAGAATTGAAAAATTCAATTGGAATCGATGAACCACCGATCCTAACGATCGTTCGTGATAATCGGATCAAAGTATTGGAAGAAGAAAAGATGGTCCTTGGAGTATATTTGACAATGCATCCGATTGCTTTGATCAAGAATAACTTAAAGGAGCAAATAGTTAATTTAAATGAATTATCCAATTATATTGATCAGCCGGTTAGAGTTATTATGGCATTATCGAGAGTAAAAGTGATTGTTGATAAAAAAGGACAAGAGATGTGCTTTGTTGATGGTTACGATGAAACTGGTGAAGTAGATGCTGTTGTCTTTGCTTCAAGTTTTCAAGTTTTAAAGAAAATATTAGTACGTGGTGAGATTTGTTTAATTGAAGGTAGAGTTAATTATCGTGATAAACTATCACTAATAATAAATCAAGCAAAAAATGTACGTTAAGGAAGGTAGAAATGAAAGAATTAGTAATGATTGATGGAAACTCGTTGTTGTACCGTGCTTATTATGCAACGGCAGCAATGGGAAATTTAATGGTAAATAAAGATGGTGTTCCTACTAATGCAGTGTATGGATTTGCCAATATGTTAGAAAGTATTTTAAAGGGTAATCCTGAGTATTTAGTTGTTGCCTTTGATTACGGTAAAAAAACTTTTAGAAATGATTTATTTGAAGTTTATAAAGGAACTCGTAGCGCCACTCCTGATGAATTAGCTTGTCAGTTTTCAATGATTCGTGAATATTTAACAGCTCATGGAATTCGTTATCAGGAAATCGAAGGGTATGAAGGCGATGATATTATTGGAACTGTTGCTGTTAAAGCAAGCAAACAACGTTTTAAAGTAAGTATTGTTACAAGTGATAAAGACATGCTCCAATTAGTTGATGATAATATTAGTGTTTATCTTACTAAGAAGGGGGTAGGAGAATTAGAAAAAATCACCCCTGCTAAATTTAAAGAAATATATGGTTTGATTCCTGATCAAATGCGCGATTTAAAAGGATTGATGGGTGATAAATCTGATAATATTCCAGGGATTCCCGGAGTTGGAGAAAAAACAGCTTTAAAATTACTAAAGGAATATCATACAGTTGAGAATTTAAGCGAACATCTTGATGATTTAAAAGGAAAGATGGGTGAAAAAATTCGTGATAATATTGATCAGGGATTGTTATCAAAGCGAATTGCAACAATTATTAAAGATGTGCCGATGGAAATTGATTTAGAAGAATATCGTTATCAAGGACATGATTATAATGAGTTAGCTGAATTCTACCGACGTTACAGCATGAATTCATTATTAAAAAGAATGTCTTTGAATAATGAGGAGGTTCAGGCTGAAAAAGCAGTCGATGTTAAAATCGTAACTCAATTACCAATTATTAAGCGTGATAGTTCATTGGTTGTAGGTGTGTATGATACAAATTATCATCGGTCAATGATCGTTGGATTTGCAGTTTATAACGATAGTGAAGCTTATTTCATTGGGACTGAGGATGCCTTAAATTGTACTAATTTTAAAAATTTTATTAGTGATAAGAAAATTGAAAAATATGGTTATGATATTAAAAAGAGTATTAATGCAGCAAAATGGCATGGCCTTGAAATAGAAAATTATGTTTTTGATCTTCAATTAGCTTCTTATATATTGAATCCAAGTTTAAAAGATGAGATTCGCAGTGTTTGTGAGTATTATGAGTATTACGATGTTTTTTATGATGAAGAAGTATATGGAAAGGGTGCAAAGAAGAAGGTTCCTGAAACATCAAGAGTAGCAGAGCATTTAATTAAACAGGCAAAAGCTATTTATATTTTAAAGGATCAGGCAATTGAAAAATTGAATAATGAAAATCAATTTGAATTATATAAAGATGTTGAAATGCCAGTTGCAAAAATTTTAGCACGTATGGAGTTTCAAGGGGCAAAAGTTGATTCTGTTGTTTTAAAACAACTAGAGGAACAATTCGGTCGTGAAATTAATATTTTAGAAAAAGAGATTCATACGCTTGCTAATAGAGAGTTTAATATCGCATCACCTAAACAGTTGGGAGAAGTTTTATTCGAGGATTTAGGTTTGCCCAATGGTAAGAAAACGAAAACAGGATATTCTACATCAGTAGATATTTTGAATAAACTAAAAGATATACATCCGATTATTGATAAAGTCTTAAAGTATCGAACGCTTTCTAAATTATATTCTACATATATTATAGGATTACAAGATCAAGTTTTTATAGATGGGAAGATTCATACAATCTATAATCAGGCGTTGACGCAAACAGGAAGGTTATCATCAACCGATCCTAACCTGCAAAATATACCTGTTAAAACACCAGAAGGAAAACTCATTCGTAAAGCTTTTGTTCCGGAATATGATTATTTAGTATCTTTTGATTATTCACAAATTGAACTTAGAGTCTTGGCTCATTTAGCGGGTGTTAAATCATTGATCAAAGCTTTTAACGAAGATAAAGATATTCATCGCCATACTGCTAGTGAAATATTTAGAGTACCTGAAGAACAAGTTGATAGTACGATGCGACGTAATGCTAAGGCTGTAAACTTTGGAATTATTTATGGAATGTCTGATTTTGGTTTGGCAGAACAAGTTGGAGTAAGCGTAGGGGAAGCGCGTGAATTTATCAAGCGTTATTTTGAAAACTATCCTGAGATAAAATTATATATGGATAGTAATATTGATTTTTGTAAGAAAAATGGTTATGTTACAACGATGCTGAATCGGAAACGTTTTATTCGTGAAATTAATGAAAAAAATTATATGCGTCAAGAGTTTGGAAAACGATTAGCAATGAATTCACCAATACAAGGATCGGCAGCTGATATTATTAAGGTTGCAATGATCAAAGTTGATGAGCTATTGAAGAAACACCAATTAAAATCTAAGATGATCTTACAAGTACACGATGAATTGATCTTTGATGTTTATCAAGAAGAATTACAAGAAGTTATGGAAATTGTTGCTAAAGGAATGACGACTGCAATTAAGATGGATGTTGAATTAAAAGCAGAAGGAAGTTATGCCGTTAATTGGTATGAACTTAAATAGGAGATAATTATGCCAGAACTACCAGAAGTTGAAACTGTTCGTAGAACGTTAAAAAATTTTGTTTTGAATAAAAAAATTATTTCAATCGATGTATTATATCCTAATATTATTGAAGATGATGTTGAGGAATTTATTGAAGCCTGTACAAATCAGACTATTAATGATATTGATCGGGCTGGAAAATTTTTAATCTTTAAATTAGATGATATTGCATTTGTCTCACATCTTCGTATGGAAGGAAAGTATCATTATGTTGAACATGATGAGCCGTTAAATAAACATGATCATATCATTTTCAATCTTGACGATAATAAGCAGTTACGCTATAACGATACTCGTAAATTTGGTCGTATGAAATTAGTTAGTCTGGATAATTATATGAATGAAATCCCCCTTTGCAAATTGGGTCCAGAGCCTTTTAATGCCAAGTTGGAAGATATTTATCCAAAATTACATAAAAGTAATTTACCAATTAAACATGCTATTTTGGATCAAAGTATTATTGCGGGGATTGGGAATATTTACGCAAATGAAATATGTTTTGCAATGGGTTTAAATCCAAATACACCGGCATGTAAATTAACGAAAAAGAGTGTTCAGGAACTTATTGAGGTGTCATCAGCAATTTTAAATGAAGCGATTGCTCAAGGAGGAACTACGATTCATTCATTTTCAGCGAATGGGATCGATGGTTTATTTCAAGTTAAATTAAAAGCCCACTTACAAAAAGTTTGTCCAATTTGTGGTGGTGAGATTACCAAAGTAGCAATAAAAGGTCGTGGGACTTATTACTGTAAGCATTGTCAAAAAAGGAGAAGGTAAAATGATTAATTGGGGAATAGTTGGAGCTGGTCGGATCGCTCATCGTTTCTGTGAAGCTCTGGCTCAAGATTCACGTGCTAATTTAGAAGCCGTTAGTTGTCGAACGCTAGAGAAGGCAAAAGCTTTTCAAGAAAAACATCCATGTAATAAAGCTTATGATAGTTTTCAAGCTGTTTTGGATGATCCTGAAATTGAAGCGGTTTATATTGCCTTACCGCATTTATATCATTTTGAATGGGTCAAAAAAGCTATTCTTGCTAATAAGAAAGTTTTAGTTGAGAAGCCAGCTACAATGAATACTGCAGAAATGGAAGAAATAAAAGATTTAGTTAAAAAGCATCATATTTTATTTATGGAAGCGATGAAAACTCGTTTTGTACCTGGTTATCAAGAAGCAAAAAGTTTGGTTAGTGAAGGAATTATTGGTGAACTTGAATGTCTTGAAACTAGTTTTTGCGGTAAAGTTGATTATAATCAGAATTCTTATCTGTTTGATATAAAGCAGGGTGGTTGTTTATTAGATTTGGGTATTTATAATATTGCTTATCTAGATGATTATTTTAAAGTACCTTTGGATACTGTCGATGTTACTTGTAAATATCATGATTGTGGTGTTGATACATATGTAAAAGCTATTTTAAATTTTGGGAAACAAACTGGTATTGTTGAATGTGCGATGGATCGAAATAAAGAAAACCAGGCAGTATTGACAGGAACGCTTGGTAAAATGATAATTCGACCAATTCATCGGCCGCTTGATTTAGAAGTTATTTTAAATAGTGGTGAAATATTCAAATATCACATTGAATATGATCATGATGATTTTTATAGTGAAATCGTACATTTTAATGATCTAATAGAAAATGGTCAGGTTGAAAGTACAATAATGAGTCTTGACCATAGCATCAATTGTGCTAAGATACTAGAGGCAGTACGGGAGATGATGTAAGTGAAGGTTTTAGGAATAACAGGCAGTATTGCAACTGGTAAAAGTACGGTGACGAATTATCTAAAACAGCGAGGCTATCTAGTGGTTGATAGTGATAAATTAGCTTACGATGCACTAACTATTGATGAGGTGTGTATTAAACAAACAAAAAATCGCTTTGATTTACCAGCTGGACCAATTGATCGTAAAGCTTTAGGTCGGATTATTTTTAATGATAAACAAGCAAAAAAGGATTTGGAAGCAATAATTCATCCTTATGTAATCAAGAAAATGCAAGAAATAATTGTGCTTAATCAGCATCTTGATTTAATTTTTTTAGATATACCGCTATTATTTGAAAGTAATTTGGAATATTTATGTGATGCAGTAATTGTTGTATATTTAAAAGAGGACGAAGAAATAAAAAGATTGATGAAGCGTGATAATATTGATGAAGATTATGCAAGGTTGATCATTGGTAACCAAATGAGTATTGAAGAAAAGAAAATGAGAGCGGATATTGTTTTAGATAATAATCAGGGTCTTGATGAATTATATCAACAAATTGAAACATTATTGAAAGGAAGATAAGATGAGCGAGTTAATGATGTCTGATTTATATACGGTTAATGCAAGTTATCCTCTTGATAGTATTCATATGCGTAGTATTCAACTACTATATCAACCTTTGATTGGTAATAATGCTTGTGGATTATATTTAAGTCTTTATGCTGAATTAGATCAGTTATCATTGACTAAAGCCCCTAGCCTTCATAGCCGTTTAACTAAAATAACCGGTTTAAGTTTAACCGAGCTTAATGAAGCGAGTTTAAAACTTGAAGCGATAGGATTAGTTTCTAAATATATTAAAGATAGTGATAATAAAAGAGTATACTTATATGCTTTAAAAACACCCCTAACACCAACTAAATTTTTTAATCATGCTATTCTAGGACCACTCCTATTACAACGTCTAGGGCAAGAGGAGCTATATCGAACAAAATTATGTTTTAAATCATCAGCGTTTAGTATTGAGGGATTTAATAATGTAACTGCTAAGTTCACTGATGTATTCGATATTAATTTACTAAATGGGTGTGATGATGTCCTGGTTGAAAAAGATTACTTTAATACTAATTATGGGAGTATTGAAAGTGATTATGATTTAACATTGTTCTATCAAGGGCTTGCTGATTATCAAATAAAAAGATCATGTATTACTCCCGATGATGAAGCCGTAATCAAACAGTTAGGAACTTTGTATCGTATTAATGCAATTGATATGCAAGGATTAGTTAAAGATTGTCTTCAAAATGATAAATTAATTCACAGTGCTTTGATTAGCAAATGCCGTGATTATTATGATTTGAATATGCCAGAAACATTTAAAGAAATTTATCATAAGCAGGCAATTGTTCATAAAAGTGTTACAGGTGATGATGCTTTAAGTAAGCATATTAGTTATTTAGAAAGTATTAACCCTTATCAACTGTTAAAGGATAAACAGGGGGGGCGAGAGCCTTTAAAGCACGATTTACAAATCGTTGAATCGATAATGACTTCATTGTATCTAGAACCTGGTGTGATGAATGTGTTAATTGAGTTAACACTATCCCAATGTGATAATGCTTTATCAAGAGCGTTTATGCAAGCACGAGCTTCACAGTGGAAACGAAAAAAAATCAAGACAGTTAAAGATGCGATGGATGAAGCTAATGTATACTTAAAATATCGTCGTAATAATAACGATGATAATGAAGAAACTGAAATCAATATGGTTGATAATGATAATGTAGACATGGATGAGTTAGATGAATTTTTAAGTCAGTTCGAATAGGAGGGCAAGATGAAGAGTATTCAAGATATTAATTTATTTAATAATGATGATAGTTTTAATAAAAATAAAGAAAATAGTATTAATACTTTAATGAATGACCATAATATTATTAAGGTATTGCAGGAGTTTAATTTAAGTCGTCGTGATATTGAAGAAAATTGGATTGAATTTCTTGATTATAAAGAAGATTTAGATGTTTGTATTGGCTGTAAATCATTAAAATCTTGTCCTAAGATTTCTAAAGGAATGGTTCGTCTATTTAATTATCAGGATGGCGAAGTAAAGCTTTCATTACAGCCTTGCCGTTATGGTCAGGCACATTTTGATGATCAAAAGATTTTGAATGATATTTTATTAAAAAATGTTAACAATAAAATATTATTAACGAAGCCGAGTGACTTGACAATCATTGATGATCCTAATGGCAATGGACGAGTAGTTATTAAAATGATGATGGATTATATTAAAAATCCTACTAATAAAGGCTTTTATTTATATGGTGAAGGCGGAAATGGTAAAAGTACAGTAATGGGCTTCTTGATTCGGTGTCTTGTAACCAAGGGATATAAATGTGGTTATATACATTTTCCAACTTTTCTAATGGATTTAAAAAGTTCTTTTGGTAATGAGGGAGTCAATAGTTCAATTGAGCTGATGAAAAATTTAGATTATTTGGTTATTGATGATGTTGGTGGTGAGTCAGTTACGTCATGGTCACGTGATGAGATATTATCAGCAATAATTGCTTATCGGCTACAAAATCAAAGAGCTACTTTTTTTACTAGTGAATACTCTTTGGAAAAACTAAAAAAGCTTTATACTTTAAAAGCTGGAGACAAAGAAAGAGTCGAACGACTAATTTCAAGAATGAAAGCGGTTAGTATTCCAGTAGAATTAAAAGGTAAGGATTTACGCTAAAAAAAGTTTGAGTTTTAGTGTAAAATATTAAAGATTTGATGGAAACATCAATCTTTTTGTGTTAAAATGTCTTGGAAATAAAAATGTGGTTATTAGGAGGAAAAACAATGGTTAAATGTATTGGTGTATTAACATCTGGTGGAGATGCTCCTGGAATGAATGCAGCTGTTCGTGCAGTGGCAAGAACATGTTTAAATAAAGGTATTGAAGTATACGGAGTACGCCTAGGATACAAAGGGTTATATGAAGGAGATTTCATTAAATTTGATCGTCATAGTACTCGTAATATTATTAACTTAGGGGGAACGATTTTGAAATCAGCACGTTTCCCGGAATTTAAAGATCCTGAAATTAGAAAAGTTGCAATTGAGCAAATGAAAAAAGTAGGGATGGAAGCTTTGGTCGTTATTGGTGGAGACGGAAGTTATAATGGAGCTTTAAAACTTACTGAAATGGGTGTTAACTGTATTGGTATCCCAGGAACAATTGATAATGATATTCCAGATACTGATTTTACTGTTGGTTTTGATACAGCTTTAAATACAATTGTTGACGCATTAGATCGTTTAAGAGATACTTCAAGTTCTCATCAACGTTGTACTATCTTAGAAGTAATGGGACGTCGTTGTGGTGATTTAGCTATTAATGCTGGAATTGCTGATGGGGCTGAAATGATTATTACTAGTGAGATTGGTTTTGATGAATCAAAAGTAATTGAAAGATTAAAGGCATCAAAAGAATCTGATAAAAAACATGCAATCGTAGTTATTACTGAACATATTACTGATGTTCACGAATTAGCTAAAAAAGTAGAAGCTGCAACAGGTTTTGAAACTCGTGCGAACGTTTTAGGGCATATGCAAAGAGGGGGACGTCCTTCAGCTCGCGATCGTGTTTTAGCTTCTCGCATGGGTGTATATGCAGTGGAATTATTAGAAGCTGGTAAAGGTGGTTTATGTGTAAGCCAAGTCAATGGAGAAATCAAAGGATTAGATATTGAAGAAACATTATCACATAAACGTAAAACTGATTTTGGTATTTACGAAGATGCAATGAAGCTTCGTTAATATAAATAAAAATGTAAGGTGAGGAAAATTAGGATATGGTATTTGAACTAAAAGAAAGAAAAAAGAAAACTCGTGTCGTTTGTACAATTGGGCCTGCAAGTGAAAACGAAAAAATGTTAAGAAAGTTAATTCTTGCTGGTATGAACGTTATGAGATTAAACTTCTCTCATGGTGATTTCGAAGAACATGGTGGAAGAATTGTTACTGTACGTAAGTTAAGCAAAGAGTTAAATAAAAACATTGCTATCTTATTAGATACAAAAGGACCAGAAATTAGAACTGGTGATTTCGTAGGTGGAAAAACAGAATTCAAAAAAGGACAAACTACTGTTATTACTACTGAAGATATTGAAGGTACAAGTGATCGTTTTACAATCACTTATAAAGAATTATATAAAGATGTTAAACCTGGTGGTTTCATTTTAGTAAATGATGGTCAAGTTGAATTATTAGTTGATCATGTTGAAGGAGAAGATATTGTTTGTGTATGTGCTAACGATGGTGTAGTTAAAAACAAACGTGGAATCAATGTTCCAGGAATTAAATTAGGATTTGATTATTTATCTCCTAAAGATACAGCTGATATTACTTTTGGATGCGAACAAGGAGTAAACTTTATTGCTGCATCTTTCGTAAGACGGGCGCAAGATGTTTTAGATGTTAAAAAATTATTAATTGAAAATGGTCATCCTGAAATTCAAATTATCGCTAAAATCGAAAACAGCGAAGGTGTTGAAAACATGGACGAAATCTTAAAAGTAGCTGATGGTATCATGGTTGCTCGTGGAGATTTAGGAGTTGAAGTACCTGCTGAAGATGTACCTTTAATTCAAAAACAATTAATTAAAAAATGTCGTGCTGCTGGTAAAGTTGTTATTACTGCTACTCAAATGTTAGATAGTATGCAAGAAAATCCAAGACCAACTCGTGCTGAAGTAAGTGACGTTGCTAATGCTATTTATGATGGTACTGATGCAATCATGTTATCTGGTGAGTCTGCTCAAGGTAAATATCCTGAAGAAGCAGTTATGACAATGACAAAAATTGCATTAAAGACAGAAGAAACTTTAGATTATGCTTCATTATTAAGAAAAGCAATCAGAACTGCTCCAGAAGACCCTTCAGAAGCAATTTGTATGTCAGTAGCTGAGATTGCTTCTAAATTTAAGGTATCTGCTATTGTTGTTTATACTGAAAGTGGATCAACTGCTAAACGTGTATCTCGTTATCGTCCAGAATCTATGGTAATTGCAGCTACACCTTATGAACCAGTTACTCGTTCATTAGCCTTAAACTGGGGTGTAAAAGGTGTTGTATGTCAACCTATGCATGATCGTGCAGCTCAATTAGAATATGCTCAAGTTCTTGCTAAAGAAAATGGTGTTGAACCAGGGGAACAAATTTTAATTACTGCTGGAACACCAGGTGTTGGTGGAACTACTAGCTATTTAGAATTAGTTACTGTAAAATAATTTTAAATACATATAGATTTTAAGTATATTGTGAAATAGGTATTTATAATTTAAATATTTGATTTTAAAAGGGATTGATTTTGTGAAAAGCAGAGTCGATCCCTTTTAATTTAGTAACTGTTTTGAGCTTATCTGGTTTTTAAAAGTAATAGCAAGTTGTAAATTCATAAAAAAATGATGAATAAGGAATTAATATGTAAATTTGGCTTGGGTTGTTTTTCTTTCTATCTCATAAAAAATAGGTTATAATAAGACCGGTGATAAAAATGGACAAAAAACATAAACAGCATTTACTAGTTACATTGATCTTTACCCTTATTGTTACAGCAACATTATTTTTTATGTATGATGATTTTGTATTTCAAACATATGGTGAAGTAGTTTATTATGATTACATATTAAAAGGTGAAAATAATCAATTAAAAGTAGAAAATATTGAAGCGTATTTGGATCGTCAAAGTTTTCATTTAGGAGAAGGACGAATTATTTTTAAAGATGTGAATTTAACTAACGGAGCTGTTCCTACAGTTAAACTATCATTATATGGAGAGAATCAACAAAAATTTGACTATGAATTTGTTGTAGAAGAATATCATAGTGATAATTTGATTTATTCAATTCAAAGTATCTCAAAAAAATATAAAGAAATTGATTTGGACGATGTTAAATCAGCATCACTAACAATAGAAGCAAATGATCAAAAGTTAAGTGAAGTTGATTTAAAAATTACTCCAGTTGAACAATTGGAAGGTTCAAATAAAGAATATCGAATTGAAAATGCAAGTATTTCTAATTCGATGATGCGTTTAGGGACACTAAAAGCGGCAAGTGATGATGTGATTAAAGAATACCCTACAGTATCTTTAGAATACCGTTATTTAAAAGATAAAAATGGTGATAAAGAAGATAATGATAATTATGTGGTATTTAAAAAGATTACTGGTAAAAGTAAAGAACTCGTCAATGGTAATGATTATGGGACATACAATCTTGAAGATGATAGTTTTAAAGATAAGGACTTAAGTGTAGTGATTATTTTTAGCAATGGAAAAGAGAAGTTTGCTTTTGCGATTGATTTAAAAACTAGAGAAGTAGGCGACTATTATGGATAAGATAAAGAAGGATTTTATTGTTATTTATCTAGCTCGTAATTTATTAGCTACTTTTGCAATCACAGTATTTAGTTTTGTTTATGATATAACAAATTATTATAACATGCTGCCGTTAAGAGCATTTATCAAGATATTTGCTGATAATTTTTATACTACTGCATATTTTTTATTACTATGGATCTTGAATTATCTGTTATTTGAAATATATAAAATTGTAATGGATGCACTAAAAGATCGTAATAAAAATCATGGTAAACTTGTTATTAAAGGGAAAGAAATGATTGCTTATGGGAGTATCATTCCAATTGTAATTTTGGTAATTTTATTGATAATTGATTTTAATCAATTATTTAAGTTAAACTTTATTTTATTGGTTATTTTTATGTTATTAAGATCAATTAAAGAAGAATTTAAACAAAGAAAAAATAGGCTCTAAGAGTCTATTTTAATAAACTGCTAATAGCATGAATCATTGCATCCTGTTGCATACTATTTAAAGAATTATAATATTCTTCAAATAATACACCAAGACCTGGGAGAATTGTTTCTTCTTTCGAAGCAATTCCGCCATTGATGATTTCTTTCAGTTCATCAGGTGAACTATTATGCAGTTTAGTTAATAAAGCTTTACGAATATCCATATAATCACTCCTCATCTTTATTAGTATAGGAAGATTAATGGATTTTATACTGAGGAAATTATGGAAATTAGACAAATTGAATTAGACGGTCAAATTATTGAGTATCAATTAAATTTTAAACCAATCAAACGTTGTTATTTGAAGATTGTTTCTGGTAAAGTAGTAGTAAATAGTTCTTCGGCTTTTTCAATTACTGCTATAGAAAAATTGATTCGTGATAATCAACAAGTCGTTTTAAAACAAATTAAGAATTATCTTCCTAAATATCAATATATTAATAATGGCTATGTGTATATCTTTAATCAGCGTTATCAAATTGTTGTACGCGATTTAAATCAACGCAAAGTAGCTTTTCATGAAAATAAATTATTTGTGTATCATCGTCAAGTTCAAGAGACAATAGAACGAGAGTTAAAACAAATTTTAAATAAATATTTAGAATTTAAAATTAAAGAATATTTAAAAAGTAATTTTAGTTTAAATATGCCGGTAATTCAGATTAAGAAGTTAAAAGCTCGTTGGGGAGCGTGTTTTTCAAATCAAAATAAGGTTTGTTTTAATTTGGTTCTAGTACATCTAGAAAAAGAATTGATTGATTATGTAATTGTTCATGAACTATGTCATTTTATTCAGCCTAATCACTCAAAGCTATTTTATCAAGAAGTACAAAAGAGGCTCCCGGATTACAAAGAGCGCGAGAAAAAGTTAAAGGAGATTGGAATATGATAACTTCTACCACTAATAGTACAATTAAAACATTGATGAAATTAAAACAAAAAAAGTATCGTGATGAAATGAAGGCATATTTAGTTGAAGGCGATCATCTTGTTACAGAGGCATTAAAAGCAAATCAAGTAGAACTGCTAATTAGTACCAAACATATTGACAGTGAATTAGAAGTACTTGAAGTAAGTGAGGAAGTAATGGCTAAACTGGCATTTACCAAGTCTCCTCAGTCAATTATGGCTAAGTGCCGGATGCAAAAAGAAATACAATTAAAAGAAGGAAGACGTTATTTGCTTTTAGATGATTTACAAGATCCTGGAAATATTGGTACTTTGATTCGTACTGCTTTAGCTTTTTCAATTGATCAAGTTATTTTATCTAATAACTGTGTTGATTTATATAATGATAAATTACTTCGCTCAATGCAAGGCGCCAATTTTCACCTTAGTTGTATTTATGGGAATCTAACACAATTAATTTCGCAATTACAAGAAAAAGGTGTTGTGGTAATTGGCAGTGCACTTGAAAATGGAAAGAATATTGCACAGATAAATCGCTATAGTAAGATGGCTTTTGTTGTTGGTAATGAAGGTAATGGGATGAATCCAGAAGTTCTTGCTAAATGTGATGATATTGGATACATACCAATTAATACGATTGAATCATTAAATGTTGCTATTGCGGGAAGTATTATGATGTATCATTTTAAGTAACAGTCACGGTGTGACTGTTTTTTATAATATATATTAGTTGCAGTATTATATTATCTAAGTTATAATTAATTTAGATAATATTAACACATAAAAATAATAAATATAATTAATTGTGTTTATATTATATTGTTATTGATTGGGTTAATTTTACGAAGATAGATAAATATTTAAAATAACACAGTGTAAAATTAAACAATTAAAGAGTTGATCAGGGCAATTAAATGAATAGGGAGGGGATTTATATGCCAGTGTATTCAATCAAAACAATAAAAGAATATGCTAATAATTATATTAGTAATAACGGTCGAGAGATAACGAAGACAGTTCTTCTGATTACATCAGCTGTCATTTTTGTTCAGGCCGTTAATTTTTTTAGTCAAGTGCTAGGGCTTATTTTAGGATTAATTACATTAACAATGCCACAAGGGTTAGTTTACGCATCATTAAAAATTGTTGATCAGCAAGAATTATCTGCAATTGATGATACACTTTACGGAATAAAGAAGATCAGTAAGTATTTTACGACTTATTTTATTTATTCACTGATTGCTGTTTTTGTTTTAGCTCTAGTTATAGTTGCATTTATATTACTTGTATCATATTGTGATATTGGAATTATTGGCGGCAGGGACATTGTTTCAATCTTAGCACAGTATTGGATAATAGTAATTACTTTATTAGTAATTGTCATCGGAACATATGTTTTTCTTGATTGCAATTATGGAATGTTTCCATATTTAATGGAAACAAGTGATGTAAAAAATCTAAGGGCACTAAAACGTTCACGACAATTTATGAAGCATAAAAAGAAGGCCTATCTAAAATTATATTTAAGTTTTTGGAAAGAGTATTTAGGATTGATTATAATTACATTACTAGTTTCGTTTGTATTACCTACAATGCTGGATATTAGTGCAATTATTTTTATTGTTGGGGAAGCGGTTTTAATTAAACGTAAGTTGATTATTTATAAAGCTTTATTTTTTGAAAATAGTGGTTTGGATGAATAAAAACTTAATATTTAAAATATAACTATCGAATAACTTTGCTTATCGATTAAAGCAGTCAAGAGCTCTATTTTTATGATTATGCTCATAAAATGATTGTCAAAATAAGCTAAACACGTTATAATATCTAGGTATAATAACACGTTGATAAGGACTAGTAGGTAAGAAAGTTGTTATAGAGAGGAAGATATTTGCTGGAAATCTTCTAACAGCAGCATTATTGAATTCACCTTGGAGTGCGACTAATCATCGCCGTTTAAGCTACGTTACAGTTAATTAAGTGCATGATTATAGATCATGAATTAGGATGGTACCGCGAGATAAATCGTTCCTATATGGAACGATTTTTTATATTATAGGAGGGAAAACATGGAAAATGAATTATTAAAAATCAAAGAAGAAGCATTAGCTAAATTAGCAGACTGTTCTTCTTTAAAAGAATTAAATGAAATTCGCGTTTTATATCTAGGTAAAAAAGGTCCGATTCAAGAAGCAATGAAATCGATGAAAGATATGGCACCTGAAGAAAGAAAAACTTTTGGTCAAACTTCAAACCTAGTTAAGCAAGAATTATCAAAAGCAGTTGAAGATAAAAAAGAAGCTTTGGAAAATCAAGCTATTTTAGATAAAATCAACGAAGAAAGAATAGATATTACTTTACCAAGCTTTAAATTAGACCAAGGGTCTTTGCATCCTTTATCAACAATTGTAGCAGAATTAGAAGATTTGTTTTTGGGAATGGGATATCAAATTGCTGAAGGTCCTGAGGTAGAAAGCGATTATTTCAACTTTGAATTAATGAATTTACCAAAAGGTCATCCAGCTCGTGATATGCAAGATACATTCTATATTGATGAAAATACTTTAATGCGGACTCATACGTCACCAGTTCAAGCACATACAATGTTAGCTGCAAATGGTGAAGGACCAATCAAAGTAATTTGTCCAGGTAAAACATATCGCCGTGATGATGATGATGCAACGCATTCACATCAATTCATGCAGTGTGAAGGATTAGTAGTTGATAAAAATATTACCATGGCTGATTTGAAAGGAACTTTAGAAGTATTTGCACGCAAGTTCTTTGGTGAAAAGCGTGAGGTTCGCTTACGTCCATCGTATTTTCCATTTACTGAGCCTTCAGTAGAAGTTGATATTTCATGTCATAACTGTGGTGGTAAAGGTTGTCCAATGTGTAAACATACAGGATGGATAGAAATCTTAGGAGCTGGAATGGTTAACCCACGTGTTTTAGAAATGTGCGGATTTGACTCTGAAGTATACCAGGGATTTGCATTTGGAATTGGAATTGAACGGGTTGCAATGCTTAAATACGGCATTGATAATATCCGCAATTTCTATAATGATGATATTAGATTTTTAAGTCAGTTTGGTAGAAAGGAGTAAAAAGATGGATATTAGTTTAAAGGTATTAAATAGATATGTAAAGGTTGATGATCAAGATCCTAAAGAATTAGCAGATAAAATTACTTCAATTGGATTGGAAGTTGAAGGAATGCACGATTTGACTAGAGGAAATAACATGACAATTGGTTATGTTAAAGAGTGTATGCCACATCCAGACAGTGATCATTTAAATGTATGCCAAGTTGAAGTTAGACCTGGTGAAATTAGACAGATTGTTTGTGGGGCACCAAATGTGGCAACTGGACAAAAAGTAATTGTAGCCAATCCAGGATGTGATTTAGGTGATGGTTTTGTTATTAAAGAGAGTAAGATCAGGGGAGTTGAGTCGAATGGAATGATTTGTTCAATTGCTGAACTCGGTTTAGATCAAAGACTTTTAAAACCAGAAGATAAAGATGGAATTCATGTTTTAGACACTGATGCTCCAGTTGGAGCCGAGCCATTAGAATATATGGGATTAAAAGATACGATTTTGGAAATTGGTTTGACTCCAAATCGTGCTGATTGTATGGCAATGACTTCTTTAGCTTATGAAGTAGCAGCAATTTTAGGTCGTGAAGTTAATTTACCAGAAGTTTCATTTATCGGAGCAGAGGGAAGTGGAATCAGCGTTAAAGTTGAAACTGATTTATGTCCATTTTTTGGTGCTAAATTAGTTAAGGGAGTAACAACTAAAGAATCTCCTGAATGGCTAAGAAATGCACTTATTGCTAGTGGAATCAAACCAATTAATAATATTGTTGATATTTCTAATTTTGTAATGTTAGAAACAGGACAACCAATTCATATGTATGATTATGATAAATTAAATAAAAAGGAATTTATTATTAAAACAGGATTTGATTGTAAAGAAGTAATGTTAGATGGTGAGGAATATAAAATTGAACCAGCTGACCTTATTGTATCCACTGATGCTGGAATTGGTTGTATTGCTGGAGTTATGGGTGCTAATAGTACTAAAATTGATGAGAATACAACCAATATTGTTATTGAAGCAGCAACGTTTGATGGGGCAACATTAAGAGAAACTGCTCGACGTTTAAACTTATTGACTGATGCCTCACAACATTATATTAAAGGTGCTTTAAATACTGCAAATTCTTTAATGATTTTAGAAAGATGTGCTAATTTATTAGTTGAATTAGCAGAAGCAAAAGAAGTATATCAAAGTGTAACAACTGATCTAAAAATCAAAGACTGTTTTGTTCGAGTAACAACATCAAAAGTAAATGGGGTACTTGGAACTAAAATTACAACTGATGAAATCAAAGATATTTTCAGTGCACTAAAATTTGAGTATACTATTGATGGTGAAGAATTTAATGTGAAAGTACCAACTTATCGTAATGATATTACTTTAGCTGCAGATTTAATTGAAGAAGTAGCACGGATGTATGGGTACGATAAGATTCCTTCAACATTACCAGAGATGTCGATGACTGTTGGAAAGAGGACAGATGTTCAAGCAAAGAAACATTTAATTAGAAACTTATTAAAAGATCAAGGGTTACATGAAACGTTGACGTATTCATTAACTTCACCAGTAATGGTTGATGACTTTAATATTTTTCACACAAATGAGTCTGTTAAATTAGCAATGCCATTAGGTGAAGAAAGAAGTGTAACAAGAAAATCTATAATTGGATCGTTATTACAAGTAATCAATTATAATCAATCACATAATATTAAGGATGTTAATATTTTTGAATTATCAACTACTTATTCTAAAGGTGTAGAATTACAAAATCTTGCAATTGCCTGCTGTGGTGAATACAATGGTTTACCGTTTAAACAAATTTCATATAAAGCTGATTATTATTTAGTAAAAGGGTTTGTTGAAACAATCTTTAAAAATTTGGGAATTGAAGAATCTCGTTATAAATTAGTTCGGGCTAGTCAAGATGATAAGTATTATCATCCAGGTAGAACAGCGTATATTATGATTGGTAAAGAAGTTGTTGGGGTCGTAGGAAATATTCATCCATTGATGGAAAAGAAATATAATGTTAAAGATGTTTACATTGTTGAGTTGAATCTAACAACATTATTAAATTTAAAAACAAGCAAAGTGAAATTTACTGAAATCCCAATGTACCCTTCTGTAAGTAGAGATATTGCTATGGTGATGGATCAGGATATTCCTACTTTTGATATTTGTCGTAAGATTGTTCAAGCGAGCAAACAGCTAGTTAAAGAAACAAAAATTTTTGATGTTTATGCAGGTGAGCATATTGAAGCTGGGAAGAAATCAGTTGCAATTAACTTGCTTTTCCAAGATCCAAAAGGAACTCTAGAAGAAGCAACAGTTAATGCTGCAATGGAGAAAATTTTAGCAGCTGTGGAAAAAGATTTTGGAGCAGTGCTTAGAGCATAATAAAAATAAATTAGCGAAGAAATAGACGTATTTGTTTATTTCTTTTTTTTAAATATGTAATTCATATTATTTGACAAGGATTGGAACCATGATTAGAATAGAGCTAAAGAGGTGGTTATAGTGCAAAAAATTACATTAGAAATTGATGGAATGATGTGTGGAATGTGTGAAAGCCATATTAACGATGCTATTAGAAAGGCATTTTCAGTGAAGAAAGTCAGTTCCTCTCATAGTAAAGATAGAACAGAGATCATTACTGCTGATGAACTTGATGAGGATAAATTAAAAGCGGTTATCGATGCTACTGGCTATAAAGTTACATCGATTACAAAAGCTCCATATGTAAAAAAAGGTTTTTTTGCATCATTCCGTAAATAATAAAGAAATCAGGATAAACCTGATTTCTTTTCATAGTAGGAGTATAGTTTTCTTGCTAGTTCGCTCATTCTTTGCTGATTGACTTTACAGATTTTCCGATCATAAGTATATAGGCCATTGATTTCGTTTTCAATATCAGATATTTGAGTATAAATACAACCGCAAAGTCCATTATTAATTGAGGGTATAACCATTTCTTGGTACATTTTTTCGATTTTATCGGTTAGTTCTTTTTCGCTATTTGTTTTACCATAGCCATATTGTTTTTTATTGCTGTTAAGATGATTATTGACTGGCCGAGTATAGCCGCCACATTCACTTAATAATAGAGGACGTTCAAGGTTTGTTGACAAGATTTTATTTCGAAAATAAATATGACGACTGACAACATCGCTATTTTTTTGACTAAACCACCCTGAGGTTGTATCATAAAATCTTGTTGGATCCAACTCTTTACAAATTTGATACATTTCATCACTATTAAATTGACCCCAGCCTTCATTAAAAATTGTATAACTAATGATACTAGGGTGATTATATAGATGGCTGATTGTGTCGATCATATGTTGCTTAAAAATATTTTGTTGTAGGGTATTTTTGTAACGTGTGTCTTTAAAATTTATAAACCCTAAAGTTGGAAGGACGGTATCATGGATAAAACGGTATTCACCATTATTAACCATATCCTGCATCACAAGAATGCCTAATTTATCACAATTATAATAAAATAGCTCTGGCTCGATCTTAATATGTTTACGAATAAGATTGAATCCCAGTTTTTTTATATTCATAATCTCAGTTTTGTAAAAATCAGGATGTTCCGGTAAAAATAAACCATCATGATAATATCCTTGATCTAAGATACCATGCAAAAAAATGGGAGTATCATTTAATAGTATTTGATGTTTTTTTATTTCAACTGTTCTTAAGGCAAAGTAACTTTCAATATAATCATCATCAGTGGTTATAGAAAAAGTATATAAATAAGGATCATCGGGAGTCCAATAATGAGGGTTATCAATGGTGATATCAGTATCTTTTGCAGTGTAAGTCTTTTTAAAATCATTATTTTCAATAGTAACAGTATATCGACTGGCCTCAGTATTTACTTTTAAATTAATGCCGGTTAATGAGGGGGTAATTAACAGATCTTTAATACAATTTTTTGAAACGGCTTCTACCCAGACTGTCTGCCAAATTCCGGATACTTGAGTATACCACATTCCATGGCTTTCACGACTTTGTTTACCGTAGGGGTAATCATGCGATAAGGAGTCTGTAACTTTCACCACTAATTTATTTACGCCATCATTAAGTGATGAAGATATATCAAAATAAAAAGGTAAATATCCTCCTGAGTGAGAACCAATATATCGATTATTTACATATACTTTAGTAAGTTGATCTACAGCACCAAAATGGAGGAGAACCTGGTTATTTGCATGATAGAAGTCTATAGGTAAAATGAAATCCTTTTGGTATACTAATGTATCATTTATTATTCCATGATAATTAGATAGTGGTGCTTGAGGAGGATAGGGAATATTAATACTGAGATCATTTAATTGCCAAACTCCATTTAAACTGAAAAAACTATTTCTTTTTAATTGAGGTCGTGGATATTCCATAGTTAACACCTGCTTTCTTTACTTTAATGATACAGGGATACTGGCTTCATTGCAATTCTAGTTAGAATTTATTAAATTATTATTGTTATTCCAATTGACTATTCCCCTAGGTATAGGTTTATACTAGTGATAGTAGGGGGAATAATATGAATATTGGTGAAGTTTCAGATTATTTAAAAATTACTAAAAAAGCAATTAATTTATATGAAGAGAAAGGTTTACTTAGACCCAATAAAAATAGCAATGGATATCGTCTTTATGGAGAGGAAGAAATTAAAACTCTAAAACAAATTAAAATTTTACGTTCTCTTGATTTCTCTTTGAGTGAGATAAAGGATATCATTATTAATAATGAATATTGTTTTTTTGATAATAAGCTTAGTGAATTAAAAATTAGAGATTATGATTTACAAAAAAAGATTCAATATCTTGATCTAGTTAAAAATGATTTTATTCAAAATGAAATTATTGAGAATATAGAAGAATATCGAGAATTATTAATTCGTGAATCAAAAGAAGAAATCAAAGATAAAAATATATATGTTGATTTTGAAAAAATACTAATTGTTGTCTTTACATTTTTTACAACTATAAGCATATGTGGAAGAGGTAGGATATCTGGGGAAATAATAATTATTATTTATCTACTTATTTTAATTTGTAGTACGGCTTTATTGCATTATCCGCAATCGCGTAAATTTTTTTATCAATTGTATCAAAAGTTGCAAGAATATAAGAGGAAAGATAAATGATTTGGTTAATTATTATAAGTATCGTGTTGATTGCAGGAGTATTAGGTTTCTTAAAAATATTAGTTACGAAGAAATATTTGATCCATCAATATAATTTAGGAGTTGGTGTGCAGTATCGGGATTTTACTAAAGAGTATTATCATTATAATAAAGAACGAAGTATTGACGAAGAAACTTTTATAGATTTTGAAATGCCGCAAATTTTAAAGAAAATTAATTTTACTTATAGTGAGATAGGAAATGAGTACTTGTATAATTTATTTTTTAGAGAAAATAATAATTTAGATACTCAAGAAAGTATTATTGATAAATTGAATTGTCAAAAAAAATTAGCAGAGAGTATTTATCAGCTGAATAAACTTAATAAAGCATATGTACCGATCTTATCTATTAAAAGAAGCTTGCTAAATATTTCAGCTAAATCGTGTTTATTAGCAGGGCTGTTTTTGATACTTGATGTGGTTAGTATAATAGCAGCAATAATTGATATAGAGAATGTTTATTCTGTTGTTATAATGTTATTATTGAGCATTTTAATGAATACCCAATTATCTCAAAAAACAGGAAAAATTAGTCTTCAGATATCATTAATTAATGATATGCTTCAAATTACCAATAAATTATTAAAAATAAATATTTATCCTGATTCAAATCAGACTTTAGTAATGAACTCATTTATCCATTTGAAGAAAATGACAAAAACAACATATTATTTTAATAAAATAAAACAGTTTGATATTTTCAATATTTTGGAGTTAATGAAATCATTATTCTTTATTGATATATTTCAAGCAGTTAAACTTAGTAGGAAAGTAGATCAAGTACAAAATGATATCATGGTTCTTTATGAGAATATCGGTTTGTTGGATGTATGTATTATGATTAAGGTTATTCGTAGTCTTTATGATACTTGTATACCAATCATATTAAAAGATGAAAGAGTTGAGATAGTAGAGGGGTATCATTTATTGATAGAAAAACCGATTAAAAATACTGTTGTAATATCAAATGATACGATTGTTACTGGTAGCAATGCCTCTGGGAAATCTACGTTTTTGAAAATGTTAGGTGCCAATTTGTTGTTAGCAAAAACCTTAAATATTAGTTTTGCAAAGGAATTTAAATATTATCCGTTTGCTTTGATCTCATCAATTCATATGAAGGATGATATTATGAATGGAGATAGTTTTTATGTTAAAGAAATCAAACGTTTAAAGCAAATTACTGAATTTGCTAATAAGCAAAAATCATTAATCTTAATTGATGAGATTTTAAAGGGGACAAATGAAAAAGAGCGAATTATTATTGCGCTGGCATTAATGAAATATTTATTTAAATGCAATTCTATGACGATTATTACTACTCATGATATTGAATTAACAGAAGTCTTTGATCAAGTAGATAAATATTGTTTTAATGATATTAAAAAAGATAATAAAATCGTTTTTGATTACCTTATTAAGAAGGGAGTTTGTACTGTTGGAAATGCAATCGCGATAGTTAAGACATTAGATTTTGATCAAGAAATTTTAAAGGAAATTAATGATAAAATAGAAGTTTTTTGAAGTGAACCTCGTTGCTTGGACACACATCACATTCTAAATAATAGAGGTTCATTTCATTTTAGGCTTCTATTTTGGGATACTTTTATATTCTAATGATATAAGCTGATTTGGATTTTTTGATAAACAGGATAATAATTTTGTTGCTCTAAATTCTAATTCAAGTGCGGGATGATGATAACTGGAAAAATTAGTGACTAATTTATATTCACAGCTTTTTTTTATTTTGTTTAAATAAGCCTGCCCAACATTATTCATCTTTAATACTCGAATATAGTCGATTTGCATTGCTTCAGCAATATCTTCTTTACTATTATTCATCAAGATATGAATTAACATGCGCTGAATTCGTGAGCGTGTATAACGTTTCGAAGTAAGGCTTGTTATTAATTCATCCATATGATTAGTGATAACTACTTTTTCTTTAAGTAAATTTTCAATTCCTTCGTCGACTAAATGCAAATGTTTTAATGTTGGCGCATCAGTAGTTAAAATTTTATAACGAAGGAAGGGATAAAAGTCATCAAAAAAGTAAAATTCTTGATAGTCTTCATAGTTACAAAACTGATTTGATATATCAATTTTATTTTTTAAAGCATGACGGATAGCACTTGCTGAACTAATTGATTCGATGTCCAAACTATGGAAATCATTTGTTCTTTTAATACAGTGTAATTCAATAGGATAATTATGATTAATTACTTCTTTAACATAGGCAAGCCCTAATAAGTCATTAGGGGTAGTAACAGTTTTATTCATTAAAATAGATAGTGCCTGATTACAGGCATCTGGATAACGCAAACCCTGATTCATCTGTTTTTTTACTAAGTTATCATAATTCTTTTGATTATTTTTAATCGTGAAGGCAATATCTTTGAAAATATTGATATTTCCACATTCGCTTCCAAAAACAATATCAGTGACTTTTAGCTTTGCTAATAATTCAATTGCTCCTTGGGCAAAATAATCAGCACTTTGAACACTATAAACAAATGGCAGCTCAATTACTAAGTCAATGCCATTTTTAATTGCAACTCCTGCTCTTGTCCACTTGTTACTAATTGCTGGCTCACCGCGTTGAACAAAATGTCCAGACATTATTACGATCGTAACATCTGGTTTAATTAGTTGTTTTGCTTTATTGATATGATATAAATGTCCTTGATGAAAAGGATTGTATTCGACAATTAGACCTAGTACTTTCATGAGTTCACCTTTATTTTACGACATGATAATTTTTTGATTACTTTGAAAATAGTTGAAATAATCAAGATTGCTAAAGCAAGACTAGCAGAAATCGCTAGTGTATTTAAAAAGCTATCTAAAAATAATTCACTGTTACCTTGCGTACAGTATAGCATTGTTTGATAGATTCCACGTCCAGGAACCAGGGGGAAACAGCCGATAATTAAAAAAATTGTGGCAGGAGCTTTATAGATTCGGGCGGATATCTCAGAAAATAAAGCAACAAATGCCATTGCTAAAAAATAACAGCTGATTTCACTTTTAAAATTTGAAGCAAGCAAATAGACTAACCAGCCTAATGCCCCGCCGATTGACCCGATTATAGCAAAGCGTGGATGCTGATGAATACGAAAAATAAAAGCAAACCCGAGACATGCAATGAAAGCACTAAAACATTCAATTATACTTTGCATATTACCCTCCTAAGACCATCATCATTGTTCCAACCCCAATTGCAATAAAAGTGGCTGTTAATAAAGCCTCTAACATTCGTGCCATTCCTGAAATATGATCACTACCCATAATATCTCTTAAACTATTGGTAATAGCAACCCCAGGAGTTAAAATCATTAAACAGCCAATGATAGTAGACTGTAAATTGGTTATTAAACCTAATTTTAAAGAAATTATTGCTATGGCAGTTAAAACCATGCTTGATAACAATGTACTGACAAGATTATTTATTTCTAATATTTCCATTAACCAAATAAAGAAATATAAGATAAATCCAATTCCTACAGCAATAATTGTTTCGTGGATTCCACCACCAAAAAAAGTTGTAAAAAACCCAGTTCCTAATCCATAACCTAGAAATACTAAGGGCATGTTGATTGGTGTGTTTTTTATTTTTTCAAGTTTACTTTTTAAATGAATATAGTCGGGACATTCTTGACAAGTATAGCGGACTAGATTATTTAATTCATAGACCATATCTAAATTAACACGATTTTGTTGAGTCCGTTTTGATAAAGTATATGTATGATTATCATGCATTTCAATCGTTAGAGTAAAGTATGAAGGTAAAGCAAATACTTCAACATTTAAATAACCATAACTTTTACACATTCTCAATAATGATTCTTCAACCCGGTAAATTTCAGCCCCATGTTTTAATAAAAGCCGCCCAATTTCACCGATTAAATTAATTAATTTTTGCTCGTTCATAACCCACCTCGATAATCAAAAGTATACCATGAATAATTGTTTAATGATATATCATGATTGTTAATATTTGTAATAAATTATGATAAAATAGCTAAGAGGTAGGTGAGAAAGTGTTTAAAAAATATTATTATAACAATTCAGCTTTGATCATTTATATTATTGAAGAAAAAGTAAAATTTTATGCAATTGTCATAAATGGTTTTTATAAATATTTTAAAGAAATGTTTCAACGATTTGTAATTAAAGTCAAAAAGAAACAACAGAAAAATTTAGTTAAAAAAACAGCAAATAACCAAATAATAAGGCTGTTATTGATAAAGGGAGAATAATAATGTTACTTCAAGTCTCTGGACGAACTGATATATGTGCACTTTATCCTAAATGGTTTGTTAATCGATTAAAAGCGGGATACATATTAGTTCGAAATCCTTATAATGAGCATCAGGTCTCACACGTAGATGTTACTCCAGAAGTTGTTGATTGCATCTGCTTTTGTACTAAAGATCCCAAAGCAATAGTCCCCTATTTGACCCAAATAGACAGCATGGGATACAATTACTATTTTATGGTTACTATTACTGCCTATGATTTAGATATTGAACCGGGATTAAGACCAAAACTAGAAATAATGAAGACGTTTATTGAATTAAGTAAGATGCTTGGAAAAAAGCGGGTGATCTGGCGCTATGATCCAGTTCTGTTAAATCAACGTTATACAAAAGTATTTCATTATAAAATGTTTGAAAAAATGTGCCAATTGCTCTTTCCGTATACAGAAACCGTAATTATTAGTTTTCTTGATATTTACAAAAATATTATTGGTAAGTTTGATGAGTTAACTGATCATGATGTAATAGAATTGGCCCAGCGGTTTGGAAAAATTGCTCAAAAATATCAACTTCATATTCAAACTTGTAGTGAGAAATATCATTTAGAGGAATATGGAATTGCTAAAGGTAGTTGTTTAGATCGAGGATATATTGAAACGTTGATAGGATATCCCTTGGATATCAAGACAAATACTAATCGTGCCAATTGTAGTTGTTTAGCGAGTATTGATATTGGTGCATATAGCTGTTGTAATCATGGATGTTCTTATTGTTATGCATGTAATCATAATTTAGTTGCAAAAAATATGGCAATTCATGATGATGAAAGTCCGATGTTGTTAGGAACTTTATCATATGATGATAAAGTTAATAAAAGAATTGTTGCTTCGAATAAAGTTCGCCAAATTAAATTAGATATATAACTAGTAAAATAAAGACTAATTTAATTAGATGATATGATAACCTCCCAGTAGACAGTGTAAATAATTAAACATTGATACAGGAGGTTTTTATATTGGGAAGAAAAAATAAATATTTAAAAGAACTAAAATTAAGTATTGTCAAAAGATATTTAGAGGGTGAAGGATCAACCATCTCCTTAGCCAAAGAAATAAATACATCAGGCAATATAGTGGCAACTGGGTAAAAAATATAATGCATTTGGTGAAAGTGCATTTGATATTTCTAATACAAATGCATCTTATACAAAGAATTTAAAAAAATAGGTCGTATTAGATTATCTTAACGGTGGGGGATCATATGATGATTTGGCAATAAAATATTGTATTCCGTCATCTAGTCCTATAAAAAATTGGGTAAAATTGTATAATAGTCATATAGAACTAAAAGATTATATTCCTGGAGGAGAAGATATCTATATGGTGAAAAGCAGAAAGTCAATAAGGAAGAACGTATTGAAATTATAAAGTACTGTCTTGAACATGATATGGATTATAAGATAACAGCTAAGCTGTTTGAAACAACTTACGCTAATGTTTTTAACTGGGTTAAGAAGTATAAGGAAAAAGGAGAAGATGGTTTAGGTGATAAGCGTGGCTGTCGTAAGGATGATGAAAAAGTTGATGAAGTTACATTATTAAAACGTCAGCTCAAGCAGAAGGAATACGAACTTGAAATGGACAACTGGAACTTAAGCTTTCTTGATCTTTATGATAGAATAGTTGTCGGTTATGAAGTTGGTGATCACAATAATAACATACTTGTCTTTAACACATTTGATAAGGCGGTTAAAGATAATCCTAATGCACGTCCTTTATTCCACAGTGGTAGAGGTTTTTAATATACAAGTTCAGTGTTTATAAACATGCTTAAGGGACATGGTATGACACAAAGTATGTTAAGGGTTCACTGTTGCATAGATACTGGACCAACGGAAGGGTTTTGGGGAATCATGAAATGTGAGATGTATCATTACGGAAAATATTACAATACAAAAGATGAACTTGTCAAAGCTGTTGATGATTGGATTCATTATTACATGTATGAAAGAAATTAGAGAAGATTTGGAGTTAAGACACCATATGAAGTTAGAAATGAGGCATTCTCTTTACAAACACCAAATCAATATCCAGTACCTGAAAATAAAAGAATAATAAAATATAAAATAGAACACTATACAAGCAGCACAATATTAGCTGCATAAAGAAAAAATGAAGTTGTCGATGAGACAACTTCAATAATAATTTTAATTATTTCATCTGTCTACTTGACAGGGGCGGTTCAAGAGAATTAGTCCTTATTATTTAATCATTATATTTAACGACTTTACGATAACCAGTATTAAAGTCAACCTCGTTTTCTAAAGGTTCATTTTTGATTAGATGATTAATATTTCTAATTGTCAATTCGGTGAAATATTCTCGGACACTATCCCACTCAAATCCTCCAGAAACATGCGGTGTAATTAAAACATTATCAAAATCCCAAAGATCATCGTCTGTCTTAAAAGGCTCAGGATCAATTACGTCAAGCGCTGCACCATACAAATGTCCAGCTTTAAGAACCTCTTTTAAATCCTGAGTATTTACAGCACTACCACGACCAACGTTAACAAACAATGCATCAGATTTCATCATTAATAGGCGTTTTTTGTTAAAAAGATTAATGGTTTCTGTAGATTGAGGTAAACATGAAATGATAAAGTCACCATGGGGTAAGATTTCTTCAAGTTTATCAATCGTATATAATTCATCAATATCCCTAGGTATTGGAGAAACATTCCTTTTTATACCGATCGTTTTGCACTCAAAAGCTTTTAAACGTTTAGCAAGTTCATAACCTAGATCTCCTAGTCCAACAATGATTACGGTACTATGATAAATTTCTTTTCCGCCACGGTAGCTTTTCCACGAATGTTCATGCATATTATTAATATAGTTTTTAAAATTTTTATTTAATGCTAGCATCATTCCGATAGTATGTTCAGCGATTGCTTTACCATAACTGCCGCTAGCATTGGCAAGACGTGTTGCCGCATGTAGAACACCTTCTTGAATATAATAGTCACTGCCAGCACTATTCAGTAGTATTGCTTTAAGATTGGGACGATTAAGTTCCACATGCTTCCCTGGATTACCGACTAAAATATCACAATTGTCAATCATTGTTTGGGTCACTTCTTTTTCCTTACTGTATGTAAATGAAAAATCCGGAAAACTTTTTTCTAGTTTATTTATTTCATCTGTTTTTAATCTTGATAATACTAATATGTTCATCTAAATATCCTCCTATATAAATCTTATTATAGCACACTATCACATAAGACGTATGATGTATTTGCGAATTGTTTATTGAATGCTGATATAATTATTAAATTATAAACAATGCTGTTTAGTTATCAAAATTATGCTAAAATATTATCTAGATAATACTAATTAGCTAGGAAAGAGGGAAATGTATGTTATTGAAAGATCGGAGAAAATTAATCATTATTGGTGTTGTGGCAGTTGCATTAATTATAGGTGCAGTTTTTTTTATTTTTTCACGGGGTAAAAGTGCTGATGATTATGTAAAAGAATATTATGGTTATTTAGAAAATAAAGAATATGGAAAAATGTATAATATGTTAACAAAGGGCTCACTTGCTAAAACGAGTCAAAAAGTATTTGAGGCTAGATATAAAAATATTTATGAGGGGATTGAAGCTAAAAATATTGAAATTAAAATTGGCGAGGTTGAAGATGGGATTGTTAATTATACTTTAACGATGGATACTTTGGCAGGAAAAATAAGTTCTGAAAATAAAGTTGAAGTAAAAGATGGGGAGCTTGTTTATAATGAAGCGATGATCTTGGAAGGATTAAAAGAAGATTATAAGATAAAAATTAATACTGATAGTGCTAGTCGGGGAAAAATTTTGGATCGAAATGGTAAAGAACTTGCAACTAAAGGGGAGGCTTATTCTGTTGGTTTAGTCCAAGGCAAACTAAATGGAGAAGCTGATTATGAAGCAATTGGCAAAATAATTGGAATGAGTCGTGATGAAATAAAAAAAGTAATGAGTGCTTCATGGATCAAAGATGATTCGTTCGTACCGTTAAAAGAGATGGCAAAAGATGAAGAAGGAAAAGCTAAAGCTCAACAACTATTAACAATCAAAGGAGTTAAGCTAAATACTGTAAGTGTTCGTTATTATCCTTATGGAGAAGCTGCTTCACATGTTACAGGATATTTGCAGCAAGTAAATGCTGAGGATTTGAAGAAACATAAAAATGAAGGCTATAGTGAAACTTCTTTAATTGGGCGAAGTGGAATTGAGGCTGCTTATGAAGCAGATTTAAAAGGAACTGATGGTAAAGAAATTATAATTATTGATAAAAATAATAAATTAGTAGAAACATTAGCTACTAAAAAAGTTGAAAATGGTAAAGATATAAAATTAACGATTGATGCTGATTTGCAACAATCTTTGTATAAAGAATATCAAAATGATAAGAGTGCTTCGGTAGCTATGAATCCAAAGACAGGTGAGATTTTAGCCTTAGTATCAACACCGTCGTTTTCAAGTAATGATTTTATTTTTGGTTTTAGTAGTGCTGAATGGCAAGCATTAAATGATGATGCTAATAAACCTTTAACAAATCGTTTTAGAGGGACATATATTCCTGGCTCTAGTATGAAGCCAATTACTGCAGCAATTGGTTTAGAAAGTAATAAGATAGATCCAGATGAAGATTTTGGAGCTAAGGATAAGTGGCAGAAAGATTCTAGTTGGGGTAATTATTATGTAACAACACTTCATGCTCCAAAGCCTAATAATTTGAATAATGCAATTATCTATTCTGATAATGTTTATTTTGCTCGAGCTGCTAGTGAAATAGGAAAGGAAAAGTTGATTGAGGGATATGAGAAATTAAAGATTGGATCAAAAATACCTTTTGAATTATCTTTAAATGCTTCTCAATATCAAAATAAAGATAGTAAATTTGATGATCAACAATTAGCTGACAGTGGCTACGGGCAAGGTCAATTATTATTAAACCCTGTACAGTTAGCATCAATATATGGAGCGTTTGTTAATGAGGGGACGATTGCTCAGCCTTATTTAGTTATTGATGAAAAACCTAATGATGCATGGATCAAAGATGTTTTTAGCAAAGATACAGTTAAGAGAATCAAAGAGGCTTTAGTAGGAGTGATCAGTGATAGTAATGGAACTGGGCATTCGATTTATCATCAAGATATCGAATTAGCCGGTAAGACTGGGACAGCAGAATTAAAATCTTCACAAAATGATACAAGTGGTAGTGAGATTGGCTGGTTTACAGTAATGACAACAAATAGTGATAATCCGGTTTTAATCACAACGATGGTTGAAGATGTAAAAAATCGTGGAGGAAGCGGTTATGTAGTAGACCATATGAAAGCACCGTTAGGTAGTTATTTATATCGTTAAAAAAAGTAAGCGTAAGCTTACTTTTTTATAATTTCAATAACTTGCTGGATATCTTTTTTACCAAAATACACATCTTGATCATTTATGATCATACAAGGAACTGACATAATTTGATATTGTTCTTTAAGTTCGGGGAAATGTGCCAAATCAAATACATGGGCATCAACATTATTATTTTCAATTGCAATTCTTTGGCTTGCCATTACTACATCTGGGCACATAGTACAAGAAAGGGAGACAACTACCTTAATGTTGGTTGGTTTGTTAATTTGTTTAATTTCATTGATGATTTGCGTATCAAGCGGTTGTTTAGGACCAACTGCATTATAGATTGCAATTACAAAGGAATTAAATTCATGACCACCAGGAACAGCATGATAACTAATATTTAAATAATTATTATTTTCATCATAGAAACGCATTGCTGGTGAAGAGTTTGATTCTTCGAACTGATAGGAAAGTTTGTCACTGAGAGTAGTAAATTCTTCAATAAATGATTTGATTTCACCAGCAAGTTTACTATGATCGAGGGAGCATTTAATTATTAATTGTTTTTCTAATTTAGCAAAAATTGGAGCCAACTGTTGTTTTATTTTGGGGGTAATAAAACTATCATCATTTTCACTTGTTTCTTTGCTTGTTTGTACTGCTTCTTTAATCTTTATTTTCTTGGGGGAAAGTTTTAAAGCAGTAACAATATTAGGGATATACTTTTCTAATGAGGTCGCAGCAGTAGCGCCATCACTGACTGCAGTGACAACCTGACGTAATTCTTTGACACAAACGTCACCAGCTCCATAAACACCATCAAGATTAGTTTTTTGATTTTGATCGACAATTAAGTTTCCATAGTTATTTAATTCAACTTGATTTTTGAATATTTCAGTTGCTGGCTCATAACCTGCAAATACAAAGATTCCAAATGTGTTATTTGCTTCGGCATGATATGACCAAGTTTCACCGGTTGCGTTGTTTTTAAACGTTGCTTGTTCTAACTGGTGATTACCTTTAGCCTCAATTATTTCCGTGTTATAATGAACTTCGATATTTGGATGATTTTTAGCTTTATCGCTAACTTGTTTAGCACAAGTGAAATCTTCCTCACGGACAATGATTGTAACTTTACGAGCATATTTGGTTAAAAACACGGCTTCTTCTGCAGCAGCAAAGCCACCGCCAATGACAAAAATATCTTTACCGGTAAAGAACTCACCATCACAAGTAGCACAATAGGCTACACCATGACCTTGAAATTCTTTTTCGCCTGGAAAACCTAGTTTACGTGGATGAGAACCTGTTGCTAAAACAATCCCAATACTTGAAAATTCACCTTTATCAGTGATGATTTTTTTTACTGGTTCTTTCAAATTGATCCCTTTAACCGTTGCAAGTAGGAATTCTGCACCAAAATTTTGTGCCTGTTGTCGCATTGCTTCTGTTAGCTCTTGACCGCTAGTTTGTAAAATTCCAGGATAATTAACAACTTCAGAAGTAATTGTTATTTGACCACCGATTTTTTCTTTTTCAATTACAAGAACTGAAAATTTAGCTCTAGCTAGATATATCGCAGCGGATAGTCCAGCAGGACCACCGCCAACGATAATAGCATCATAAAGATTAGACATTTTAGATTAATCCTACTAGATCTAGTGATGGTTTTAATGTTTCTTCTCCTGGTTTCCATTTTGCTGGACATACTTCATCACCGTGCTCATAAACAAATTGTGAAGCTTGAACACGTCTAAATAATTCATCGGCATTACGTCCAACGTTTCCAGCGATTACTTCATACATAACAACTTTTCCTTCTGGATTAATGATGAAACTTCCACGTTCTGCTAAACCATCAGCTTCAATATATACATCTAGATCTTTTGCTAATTTAGCAGTAGGATCAGCTAACATTGGATAATTGATTTTCTTAATTGTTTTAGATGTATCGTGCCAAGCTTTATGAACGAAATGAGTATCACATGATACTGAATAAATTTCACAATTTATATTTTTAAATTCTTCGTATTTATTTGCCAAATCCTCTAATTCAGTTGGGCAGACAAATGTAAAATCTGCAGGATAGAAGAATAAGACATTCCATTTTCCTAATAAATCTTCTTTTTTGATTGTTTTAAATTCATTTTCATGAAAGGCTTGAGCCTCAAATTCTGTTATTTCTTTTCCGATTAATGACATTGTTTTTCTCCTTTTTTTTATTAATTTTCAACTACTTGGCTTATCATCCAAATAGATTTTGTGAATTCTTTAATATAATCATCCATTAAAGATGAAATTAAATAATTATTTTCATTATCTGCATTATTTTTTAATGATTTAATCCTATCTAATAAATAATTAAAATCATTTAGAACTACTTTATAGATATCTTTTGATGTAATATGTTCACCTTTGACTTCTTCAATTGCAGAAATATCTAAGAATTCTTGCATTGATGCTGCTGGTTTAAAACCAGTCATCAAGATAGCTTCCGCAACTTCATCAATGGCTTTATTAACTCCGTTATATAGTTCTTCTAATTTTGCATGGACAGTAAAGAAATCTTTTCCTTTAATATACCAGTGATAACTTTGTAATTTGTGGTATTCAACTACTAAATCTGCTAATAGTTTATTTAATTGTTTATCCATTGTGTTTCACTCCTTTACTATTTTTATTACCTTTTGTCGACAAAGATTTATAGTTATTTAGGTTAGCTCTTGCTAACTGTATAAATCTTAACATGGAATGATGATGGATACAAATATTATGCACCTTTATTTTTTATTTATGCCAAATTAGTATTTTATTGTATTATTTAGAGAGAATAAATTAATAAATAAAAAAAGTAGATTTAATCTACTTTTTTACAAGACTCTCGTTCAATTAAAGTACATGGGAGTGTTATTCTCATTGGAGTAGGAGAATTATATTTGCTTAAAATATTATATACCATACTTGCTCCATATTCCCCCATAAGTGATGCTGGAGCATAAATTGTTGTCAGTGGTGGATTAGTGAAGCTGGCTGCCTTAATATCATCAAAACCAACTAGTGAAATATCTCTTGGAACGCTGAGATTGTGTTCTTGAAGAGCTCTAAGAGCCCCAATTGCGATTGGATCGCTGGCACAAAAAATCGCTGATGGTAAATCTTTTTGATTGATCAGATCCATCATCATGGAATAACCAGATTCAGTTGTAAATTCACCTTCAAGTAAATATTTTTTGTAAATAATCTTATTTTTGTTACAATAATCAATAAATATTTCTTTACGAGCATCTTGATATACAACATTGTCTTCAAGATATTCTTTACCGCCTAAATAACCGATCTTATGATGATTTAAAGATTTTAAATAATCTAAAGCATCAATAACCGCTTTGTGGAAGTCTAAAGTGATCGTACTGTCATCACTATTTGGACTATGCATATCTAGAAAGATAACTTTATTTGAAATTTTTTTAAATTGAGAAATTTCATTATTATTAAACTTACCAACACAAACTAGGCCATCTACACCTTTCAAAACATCTAGATAGTTTTGATCGGCTCTAAAAGTTCTAATAACATTTATATTATTTTGTAAGCAAAAGTTCTCGATACCTTGTCTTATTTGTAAATAATAAGGGTCATCAATTTCTTGTTGCAATGAATACCATTGAACAATTCCAATCGTGAATTCATTTTTGGTTGCCTTTCTTTTCTTTATATAGTTTAATTCTTTAGCTGCATTAAATACCGCCTGCCTTGTCTCTTCAGGAACAGATAATGTTTTATCATTGTTTAAAATTCTTGAAACAGTGGCACTGGAAACATTTGCTAGCTCTGCAACATCTTTAATTGTAGCCATGATTACCCTCCTTGATGTACTTAATATTATAACCTATTTTCGGCCAATATAAAAGTTCCAAGCGGTAGAAATTATTTTTTCTATGTCAGTATATTTAGGTTCCCAACCTAATATTTCTTTTGCCTTTGTATTATTAGCAACTAATTTTGCAGGATCACCAGCACGACGTGCCGCCTTTGTAACTGCAATAGGCAGATTTGTAACTTTTTTGGCAGCGTTGATAATTTCTAAAACTGAATAGCCCTCACCATTACCTAAGTTAAATATATTGCTTGGATTTCCAGCTTTTAAATAATTTAAAGCCTTGATATGCGCATCGGCAAGATCCATTACATGAATATAATCACGAATACAGGTACCATCTTTAGTATCATAATCATCACCAAATACATAAATACTTTCTCTAATTCCTAATGGGACTTGTAAAATTAATGGAATCAAGTGTGTCTCAGGATTATGAAGTTCACCAATTTTACCATTTGGATGGGCACCGCAAGCATTAAAATATCTTAAAGCTACAAAACTCATTCCATAAGCGCTAGAACACCATTTCATCAATTTTTCCATTGCTAATTTAGTTTCTCCGTATGGATTAGTTGGATATGTTTCATCGTCTTCCTCGATTGGAATACGTTTAGGTTCACCATAAGTTGCAGCAGTAGAAGAAAAGACAATATGTTTTACACTATGATTTTTCATTACTTCAAGTAAAACAATCATGCCATAAACATTATTATCATAATATTCTAATGGCTCTTTCATACTAACACCAACTAATGAATTGGCGGCAAAATGAATTACACCATCAATTTTTTCTTGTTCAAAAACATTATTTAAAAATGTTTTATCACGTAGATCTCCTTGATAAAACTTGGCTTTAGGATGAATCAATTCTTTAAAACCAGTTTGAAGGTTATCAACGATAACTACCTCTTTTCCATTTTCGATTAATTGATATACAGTATGGCTTCCAATATAGCCAGCACCACCTAATACTAATATACTCATTTTGAGTCCCCCTTTTTTATTTTTACAACGCTATTATAATTCTTTAGTAAACATTAGTCAATAAATTAGTAAATATTTACTTATAATTTAGTAAAAATGATTGACAATATTTATAGTTAGAGCTACAATATAATTGTGTAAAAGGGAGGAATTACTATAATGAACCATGAAATTAATCGGTTAATTCAGTTTGCTTTAGACAAAGAGATGATTACTAAAGATGAATGTGATTATTCAGTAAACCTATTATTAGATTTATTTGATGAAAATGACTTTGAATATGAAGAGATTAGTGAACACTTACCGTTAGCGACACCTATCTTAGAAAAGATGTTGGATCATGCAGTAACAAAAGGATTAATTGAGGATAATACCACAAGTAGAGATCTATTTGATACTAAAATAATGAATTGTATTATGCCTAGACCCCATACTGTAAATGAAAAATTTAAGCAGAAATATATGGTAAGTCCTAAAGTAGCAACTGATTATTATTACAAATTATCAATTGCTTCTAATTATATTAGAAAGAGTCGTACGGATAAAAATATTATTTGGAAAAAGTATGTTAAATATGGAAATATTGAGATTTCTATCAATTTATCAAAACCGGAAAAAGATCCAAAAGAAATTGCTAAAGCTAAATTGATTAAATCAAGCGGATATCCTAAATGTTTATTGTGTAAAGAAAACGTTGGTTTTAGTGGCGATTTGAATCGGGCGGCTCGACAAACTCATCGAATTATTCCAATTGAATTGGCGACTGGAAATTATTATTTACAATATTCACCATATGTTTATTATAATGAGCATTGTATTGTGTTTAATGAGGAACATAAGCCGATGGTGATTAATGAGAACACGTTTAAGAATCTGTTTTCATTTTTAGATATATTTCCTCATTACATGATTGGATCAAATGCTGATTTACCAATTGTTGGTGGATCAATCTTAAGTCATGATCACTATCAAGGTGGAAATTATGAATTTCCAATTCAAGGGGCAGAAGTTTTAAAGACACTAATTTCTGATAAATATCCAAGTACATTGATTGAAGTGGTTAAATGGCCATTATCGACAGTTCGATTAACTTCAGAGAATAAAGAAGAATTAGTCGCTTTATCAGTGAAAATGTTAGATTACTGGCGCCATTATAATGCTCCAGTTTTAGATATAATCTCGCATACAGAGGATATTCCGCATAACACAATTACACCGATTGCTCGTCGTAAAGGTGATAAGTATCAAATTGATTTAGTCTTAAGAAATAATCGGACAAGTACAAAATATCCTGATGGAATTTTTCACCCTCATCAAGAATCACATCATATTAAAAAAGAAAATATTGGTCTGATCGAAGTAATGGGGTTAGCTATTTTACCAGCTCGATTAAAAGATGAATTAAAATTATTAAGTGACTGTTTATTGAAAAAAGCAAAGATTGAAGAATATCCAGAATTAGATAAACACCATTCATGGTATCAACAGTTGTTAGCGCAACATGAATTTACAGAGACAAATATTGATGAAATCTTGAAGGAAGCAGTAGCAATTAAATTTGTTAATGTATTAGAAGATGCTGGTGTTTTTAAAATGGATGATTATGGAATTGATGCCTTAACAAGTTTCGTGGAAACAGTTTTGAAAGGAGAATAAGATGATAAAGGTAATCGAAAAGATTGATGATAAAATTGATCTAATTCAAATGAAAAATGATGATTTAGAAGTTGTTGTTTCAAACTATGGTTGTACGATTGTTAAAGTTTTAATGAAAGATAAAGATGGAAATATTGATGATGTAGTGCTAGGGTATGATGATTTTAGAGATTATCAGACTAAAGACGCTTATTTAGGGGCATTAGTTGGGAGAACAGCTAATCGTATCGGTAAAGGTAAGTTTACTTTAAACAGTGAAACTTATACGCTGCCAATTAATAATGGTCCTAATTGTTTACATGGTGGGGTCAAAGGTTTTTCATATCAGATATTTGATTATCAAATACTTGAGGATTCAATTGAGTTTACTTATTTGTCAAAAGATGGTGAAGAGGGATATCCTGGTAATTTAGCATTCAAAGCAATTTACACTTTAAATAAAGATACTTTAATTGTACGTTATCAAGCAACTAGTGATAAGGATACAATTATTAATATTACTAATCATTCGTATTTTAATTTGTCGGGGGCTAAAGAAGATATTTATAATCATCAATTGTTAGTGCATAGTGATAAATATGCATGTGTTGATTCTGATGGATTACCGACTGGTAAATTTAATCTAGTAAAAGATACTCCATTTGATTTTAATTCAATGACAAGAATTGGTGATGTAATTGATAGTGATGATGAGCAGCTTAAATTAGGTGCCGGTTATGACCATCCGTTCATTTTTAACCAAGATAAAGACCAAGCTATATTATATCATGAAGCTACTGGACGTAAATTGACAGTAAGTACATCATTGCCGGGAGCTCAAATTTATAGTGCTAATTATTTAGATGGACGTATCGGTAAATATGGAATTGTATATCCAAGAAGATTCGCATTATGTATTGAAACTCAAAATCTTCCCGATGCAATTAATATTGAAGAGGACCCAACAACAATTTTAAAGAAAGGTGAAGTATATGATGAAATAACATCATATAAATTTGAGGTAATAAAATAATGATTAAAGCAACAATTTTAGTAGAAGAATTAAATAATAAAAAGTATGATGAGTTATTAAATGATATTTATGCAGATACAAATCTTTTAGATTATCAACGTGAGCGATATGTTAAAGCAATCAATAAATATGTATCATTGTATGGTGATACCGATGTAGAAATTTACAGTGCTCCAGGACGTAGCGAAGTAGGAGGAAATCATACAGATCATCAGCATGGTTGTGTTTTAGCAGCAGCAGTTAATCTTGATGCAATCGCTGTTGTTGGAAGAGTTGACAATAAAATTAAAGTATTATCTGATGATTTTGATATTGCGCCAATTAATTTAGAAGACTTAGAAATAAAAAAGGCTGAAGAAGGAACATCTGAGGCTTTAATTCGTGGGGTATGTGCTCGGTTAAAAGAATTAGGATATAATGTTGGTGGTTTTAATGCTTTTATTACTAGTGATGTATTAATGGGAGCAGGATTATCATCTTCAGCAGCTTTTGAAACGATTATTGGTACTATTATTTCTGGTTTATATAATGATATGACTATTGACCCTGTTGTAATTGCTCAAGTTGGTCAATATGCTGAAAATGTATACTTTGGTAAACCTTGTGGTTTAATGGATCAATGTGCTAGTTCAGTAGGTAGCTTGATTAATATTGATTTTAATGATGTGGCTAAGCCAATTGTTAATAAAGTAGATGTTGATTTTTCTAAATTTGGACACAGTTTATGTATTGTTGATACAAAAGGATCACATGCTGATTTAACTGATGAATATGCAGCAATTCCTATGGAAATGAAAAAAGTAGCTAACTATTTTGGTAAAGAATTTTTACGTGAAGTAGATGAGGAAGATTTCTTTAATGATATAGCAGGTGCTAGAAAAGCTTGTCAAGACCGGGCAGTTTTAAGAGCAATTCATTTATTTGAAGAAAATAAACGGGTTGATCAAGAAGTTAAGGCTTTAAACAATAGTGATTTTGAAACATTTAAAAAAGTTGTTAAGGAATCTGGAGATAGTTCTTATAAGTTCTTGCAAAATGTGTATGCAAACTGCGATGTTCAGAATCAAAGTGTTTCAATTGGATTAGCCATGTCAGAAAAAATTATTGGCCGAAATGGCGTTTGTCGGGTTCATGGTGGTGGTTTTGCGGGAACGATTCAAGCTTTTGTTAAAGATGAATTTGTAACTGCTTATAAGACTGAAATTGAAAGAGTTTTTGGTAAAGGAAGCTGTCATGTATTAAAAGTTCGCAAGTATGGCGGTAAAAAAGTAATTTAAAAGTTGGGCAGAAGAAAGTGAACTCTGTTATTTGAGCATATTAAAATAATGGAGCTTCACTATAGAAATGCCCTTTTTTAATAGGAGGAAAAATGTATTATTTGGGAGTAGACTTGGGCGGAACAACTATTAAAGCAGGACTCTTTGATGAACAGTTACAATTATTAAAAATGGTTCAAAAAAATACAGGAGCAAGTTTGGGTGCAGATATAGTTTTAAAAAGAATTGAAAAATGTTTAGAAATATTAGTTTTAAAGAATAATCTTTCATTTGAACAGATAGATGCTCTAGGTATAGGAGTACCGGGTTTGTTAAATCGAAATGACGGTATTTCTTTATTTTCTCCTAATTTTAATAATTGGCACAATGTCAAGATCAAAGAATGGTTTGAACATAAGTGGCTGATTCCAACTGTAATTGATAATGATGTTAGAATGCATCTTTATGAAGAATTGTATTTTGGAGCTGGGAAAGGTTTTAAAAATATTATTTTAATTGCAATTGGGACCGATTTAGGTTCTGGAATCGTAGTAGATGGACATGTTTTATACGGTGCAAATGACAGTGTCGGAGAAATTGGGCATATGAATATGTATCGTCATGGGAGAGCTTGTCGTTGTGGTAGTAGTGGGTGCTTGGGTAGGTACGTTTCTGCAGTTGGAATGATCAATACGTTTAAAGAAAAGGATATTGATCATATGAGTATTGTTAATAGATGGGTAAATAATTGTGATGAGATCACTGCAAAGATGATCTGCCAAGCTTATGATTTAAATGATTCGATTGTCGTTGCGACTCTTAAAGAGACAGGAGAAATACTTGGTTATGGGATAACTAACCTTATTAACTTATTTAATCCTGAACGTATTATTATTGGTGGTGGAGTATCAAATGCAGGAGAGCGGTTATTAGCTTCAACTCGAGAGGTTGCTGCTATTCATGCTTTGGAAATTGCTAGTAATAACTGTGATCTAGTGGTTGCAGAACTTGGGGAACAAGCGGGAATGTATGGTGCAGCTAAATACGCTAAAAGGAAACTAATATTATGATGCCGTCGTTAAACTAGATAAATCATACAATAGTAATCTTTTTTATTAATATTAGATTAGTATTTTTTATCTCTGTGTTTAATGAGAAAAGAAATAAAGTTTAAAAAGTACAAATTAGGTGAAAACAGTTTGTACTTTTTAAATTTGGTAATTATTACAAATATTCTTTGTTTATAGTAAAATTAGGAAATAGAAGTTATCAAGCTTGATGTTATAAATGAGGAAAAATTGAGGATTGTGATCTGTATAAGCTTTAAATGGCCAATGATAAATTTTTGAAATATAGCTATTTTTAATCATTTGAAATAACTAGGATTTAATTAGACAATTGATCTGGGAAATAAGTTATTTTTCCTTAAAAATATTTTTGATAAGCAGATTGTTTTTTATATCTTTAATAAAAAAAAGGAGATAATTAAATTTTTTGCACGAATAATATAAAAGGTGCTCGCAATTAAATTTATTGTAGAAATGGTTCAAGGGGAAAATGGTGGATTATTATTTGGAAATGTCAATAAGAGAATTAAGTTATTGTATGACGATGAATATGGGGTAAATTAAATATTTTTAGTATTATTGATTATGATGTGATTATTTCAACTATTTTACCAATTATTCTCAATGAAAATATTGAAAAAATGAGCATAGTTTGTCAACGGGAGGACAATCTTATGCTCATTTATATTATACAACTTTTAAAAATTTTATCTATGATTTGAACTTGATTGTCATTTGTGGGATAATATTGAGCGGTGATAAAAATGAAAGATAGAGAGTTAATAGCTAGAATTATAATAAATATTTTAGATGTAAAAAATTGTCAACAGTGGGAACTGTTTACCGGAGAAGATATGTATGAACAAGTTTGTAATTATATCTTAAATATTAGTAAAGGAAATAATACTGCCGAAGAATATGCGCGTAAAATGATGGAAGAAAACAAACCGGTCATTGATAGGATTGTTCAAGGTGAAGATATTCCTAATGAAGAGTATAATGTGTTTACGGAATCTTTTAGAAAATATAACAGAAAGTTTAGAAGATAGTAACCCTATTTTTAATGATATTAAAAAGCGCCTAATTTTATTAGGTGCTTTTTATTAGTGAATCAAATATTCCTTTTCGATAATTGGCTTAAATTTGTCACAGGTAGCTTTATTCGTCACATTGGAAATCTCAATAAACAAAATCGGAGTATATTCTTCATTTACGATTGAATATGGGTTATTTTTAATTATTTGAAGAATTAACTCTAGGTCACGTTCTTCCATAGAAATATTATGTGCATAACAGATTTCTTTTAGATTATGTAATGATAGATTTTGCAAGCGATGATTCACTATTTGCCAATTTGTCATATAGCATCCTCCTTTCAAGCTATATATGATTAACTCATTTTCTATATTCATATTATACCGCTATGAAAAATGGATAACAAATGATATAGCTCATTGTTTTTTAATCTACGATAAAGTATTTTTGTTGTTATATTTAAAGATAACCACCCTAATAATATTTGTTTAACTTTCAACAAATATTAGTTTTTTCTTATTGTGAAAAAATGTAATTTATTCATAATAAATAGTTTATTATAGAACTGTTCATTAACGAACAGTTAGGAGTAGAGAAATGAAGAAAACCTTTTTAATGGCAATTTATCCTTATTTATTAAAGCAATATAATATTATGTTTGAAACAATACAAAAAAAGTATCAAATCACTCAAATTGAAATTGATGTATTGGCATTTTTAGCTAATAATCCTGAGTATCATCATGCTCAAGATATTGTCAATATCCGTGGTATTTCTAAGGCGTATGTTTCTTGTTCGCTTGACAAACTAGTCAAAAGAGGGTTCGTTGAACGCCAAGTAGATAATGAAAATCGTCGTTGTAATTGTTTGTTTGTAACACCATATGCTAATGAGCTGATTAAAGAAATTCGGGCTGTTCAAGATAATTATAATGAAATTGCTTATCAGGGGTTAAGTGATCAAGATAAAGAACAGTTTAACCGATTAATTAGCCAAATTTATGAAAATTTAGGAGGGAATAACAATGAATGAGCGACTTGCTAATGAAAAAATTTCAAAGTTACTGTTATCACTGGCGATACCATCGATCTTAGCACAAATGGTAACCTTGCTATACAATTTAGTGGATCGAATTTATATTGGAAGAATGGAGGATGGAGCTTTAGCAATTGCTGGAATTGGTTTGTGTAGTGCAATTATTACAATAATTACCGCTTTTACTAATTTGTTTGGCCGTGGTGGGGCACCATTAGCTTCAATAAGTCTAGGAGCTGATGAAAATGACCAAGCAAATAAAATAATCTCAAATTGTTTTAGTTCTTTAGTATTAAGTTCAATAGTTATCATGATTGTTTTATATATATTTGGTGAAGAAATTTTATTATTGTTTGGTGCAAGTGCAAATACGTTATCATATGCCAAAGATTATTTAAATATTTATTTATTGGGGACGATTTTTGTACAATTAAGTGTGGGAATGAATTATTTTATTAATTGCCAAGGGTATGCGAAGTTTGGAATGTTAACGTTAGTTATTGGAGGCGCGTTAAATATTATTCTAGATCCAATTTTTATTTTTACTTTAAATATGGGAGTAGCGGGAGCGGCCTTGGCTACGATCATTTCGCAATTTGTTTCTTTTTTATGGGTAATGCATTTTATTTTTTCGAAACGGTCAACAATAAAAATAAAGAAAGAATACTTGTTCTTTGATAAAATAATTATGAAAAGAGTATTGGGTTTAGGGATTTCACCATTTTTTATGAATAGTACGGAGGGAATCTTACAAGTATGTTTTAATCGACAATTATTATTTTTTGGCGGTGATATTGCCGTTAGTTCTATGACAATTATGGCTTCAATGGCCCAAATTGTCTTTTTACCAATGGAAGGAATAGCCCAAGGGAGCCAGCCGATAATTTCTTTTAATTATGGTGCTAGACAAAAAGAACGAGTTATTGAGGCAATCAAAATGGTAATTAAGGTGGCCTTGACATTTTCAGTAATAATGGTAACTTTGATGGAGTTGTTCCCGGCGCTTTTTGTTAGCATGTTTACTAACGATCCAGAACTAATGGAATTGGGGGTAAAGATGTTAAGAGTGTATATCTTTGGCTATATTATTATTGGTGCTAATAGCTCTTTTCAACAAATCTATACATCATTGGGCGAAGGAAAAAGATCATTTTTCTTTGCTTTCTATCGCAAGATAATTTTATTAATTCCTTTGATTTATATTTTACCTAATTTCATTAGCAATGGTGTATTAGCGGTAATGCTGGCAGAACCAGTATCTGATTTATTAACAACAGGAACTAACGCGATTTTCTTCAAGCGTTTTATCAATGATAAGTTGAAATAATTACATAAAAATAAGAAAGGCGACAGGATAAGTCGCTTTTTGTATGCAATAAAATTCACAGATAATCTATGGGTCAAGAAAAAGCTTTAGTGCAGAGAAAATTATGTAGTTATAATAGGAAAAGTTACAAAGAATATATAAAGAGTCAATTAAAAGGTGGAATAACTTGTACTTGATTTAAAATAAGAATTAGCGTAAGTGGTAGAGACAGATTGCATGAAATGAAGGAACTTTAGCATTTACTCTGTATACCTGCACATGAAAATCTTCAGCTTAGCCGGAAGATAATTATTTATATAAAATATAAATAATTATCTTATTAAAAGAATTGAAAAATTTATTATATTTTAGTAAAATATATATGTATTTCACTAAAATATAAGTAAAATTGGAGGCTATTATGAAAGGAACACAAGCAGATTTAAATTGGTTAGCAGATCCTAAAGTTTTTGCGGTAAATCGCTTAAATGCTTATAGTGATCATTCTTATTATCTCGATATTGATAAAGCATTGAATGGAGATGCAATGGAATTAAAGCAGTCTTTAAATGGACGCTGGTATTTTAATTATGCTAAAAATCCTAATGAAAGATTTGTTGATTTTTATAAAGAGGATATTGATTGTCATTATTTTGATATGATCGATGTACCAGGTCATATTCAAATGCAAGGTTATGATCAGATGCAGTATATTAATACTTTATACCCATGGGATGGGCATGAGAAATTAAGACCACCACATATATCAAGTGACGATAATCCTGTAGGAAGTTACGTTTGCTATTTTGAAGTAAATGAAGCATTAAAGAATAAAACAACTCGTCTGGTTTTTGATGGAGTTGAAACGGCTTATTATGTTTGGCTAAATGGAGAATTTATTGGTTATAGTGAGGATTCATTTACGCCATCAAGTTTTGATGTAACTTATGCTTTAAAAGATGGTGAAAATAAATTAGCGGTTGAGGTTTATAAACGCTCTAGTGCCAGCTGGTTAGAAGATCAGGATTTTTGGCGCTTTTCAGGGATTTTTAGAGATGTAAGTTTATATGCTATAGAAGACATTCATATTAATGATCTGTTTGTTAAGACTACTTTAAAAAATAATTATAAAGATGTCCAGGTATCGGTCAATTTAGATGTAATTGCTAAAAAAGAGGGCTATCTAAATACTGCTTTATATGATCAGAATAATAATATTATTTATCAAGCAAAGCAATTGCCATTAACTAATTTTTCGTTTGGACTGACTAATGTTAATTTATGGTCAAGTGAAAATCCATATTTGTATAAACTATTGTTAACCGTTTATGATCATGATGATAATTTAGTAGAAGTTATACCACAAAAAATTGGATTTAGAGAGTTTAAAATGGATCAAGGGATAATGAAGTTAAATGGTCAAAGAATTGTCTTTAGAGGTGTTAATCGTCATGAATTTGCTGCTGATAAAGGTCGGGCTATTACAAAAGAGGATATGCTATACGATATCAAATTTATGAAAATGCATAACATTAATGCAGTAAGAACATCTCATTATCCAAATCAATCATTGTGGTATGATCTATGTGATGAGTATGGAATTTATTTAATTGATGAAGCAAATTTAGAGAGTCATGGTTCATGGCAAAAATTAGGTGCTTGTGAACCGTCATGGAATATTCCAGGAAACCTGCCACAATGGCATGATGTCGTTGTTGATCGTGCTAATACAATGCTACAACGTGATAAAAATCATCCTTCGATTTTAATTTGGTCATGTGGTAATGAATCATACGCGGGAACAAATATTGTTGCTATGGCTAATCATTTTAGAGAAAATGATCCGACTCGTTTAGTTCATTATGAAGGTTGTGTATGGAATCGTGATTATTGTGAAGCAACTGACATGGAATCACGTATGTATGCAAAAGCGAAAGAAATTGAAACATATTTACAGGGCAATCCTGCAAAACCGTATATTAGTTGTGAATATATGCATGCTATGGGAAACTCTCTAGGTGGAATGAAACATTATACTGATTTAGAAGATAAGTATGCTCAATATCAAGGTGGTTTTATTTGGGACTATATTGATCAGGCAGTGTACTATACAAATGGTTATGGTGAAAAAGTTCTTGGTTATGGTGGAGATTTTAAAGAACGCTATACTGATTATAATTTCTGTGGCGATGGAATTGTTTTTGCTGATCGTACTATTTCGCCAAAAGCTCAAGAAGTTAAATATTTATATCAAGATATTATTATTAAGCCGACAGATGCAGGTGTCATAATTACAAATAAAATGATGTTTAGTAATACTAGTAAATATCAATTTGTTTATCAATTAAAACAAGGTAAAAAAGTTTTACAGGAGGGATGTTTCATAGCCGATGTAAAACCTGGAGACTCTAAAGAAATATTGATTCCGTGGTTAACAAAATTAGATAAAGAAGCTGTTAAGACAGTTAGTGCTTTATTGAAAGATGATCAAATTTGGGCTAAAGCTGGTTTTGAAGTTGCTTTCGGTCAAACTATAGTTGGTGAATATAAACCGCTCTCAGTTTCTAAACAACCGCTAAAAGTTATTATTGGTGATGGTAATATCGGTATAAGATACAATGATTTTGAAGTGATGTTTGCTAATAGTGAAGGATTAATTTCATTAAAATATGGGAACCATGAATATATCGCAAGAGCTCCACGTCCTGTTTTTAGCCGAGCATCAACTGATAATGAACGCGGGTATAAACATGAGGTGAATAGTTCAATGTGGTTTGGGGCTTCAACTTTTTATAATTGTACTAAGTTTAATTATGAAGTTGCCTCTGATTATAGTAGTGTAAAAGTATTTTTTGAGTATACTTTACCGGTAATTCCTGCAACTACTGTTGATATAGTCTTTACAGTACGGGCACCAGGTATTATTAGGGTTGATTATCATTATCATGGAAAAGCAGGATTACCAGAATTACCATTAATAGGAATGTGTTTTAAACTGTATGATCAAGTTGATCGTTTTGAATATTTAGGTCGTGGACCTTTAGAAAATTATATTGATCGTAAGGATGGAGCAAAAATTGATGTTTATGATTGTCTTGTTAAGGATAACTTATCGCCATATTTAGTTCCACAAGAATGTGGAAATCGCTGTGATTTGCGTTATTTAGCAATAACTGATGAAAAAGATCAAGGAATTTGTTTCAAAATGATCGATCAGCCATTCGAAGCAACTGTTCTTCCATATAGCTTGCAGACTTTAGAAGCTGCAATGCATCAAGAAGAATTACCAAAATCATATTTTACCTTTGTAACTATTTTAGCTGCTCAAATGGGTGTTGGCGGTGATGATAGTTGGGGTGCTCCAATACTCGAAGAATACTGTATTAAAGGTGAAGAAGATGTTGAATACGCTTTCGAAATTTGTAAGCGTTAATCAACTAAAAATCTTTTGATAAATGTTATCAAAAGTCTCGCAAGTGTTTTTTAGATGGGCTATAATAAACATGTATGATAAATTGAGAAGGAAAAGGATGGTAATGACGATATGCTAAAAAACGAAGTAATGAGTAAAACAAAAATTGTATGTACGATAGGACCAGCATCAGATAACAAAGAGATGTTAACTAAATTAGTTAAAGCTGGAATGAATGTAATGAGACTTAATTTTTCTCATGGAACTCATCCTGAGCATCAGGCAAAAATTGATTTGATTACTGAAATCAATAAGGAGTTGGATACAAGCGTTGCTATTTTATTAGATACTAAAGGGCCGGAAATTAGAACAGGTGATTTTATCGATGGTTCAACTGAATTTAAAAAAGGTCAGGTTGTCACAATTTGTCAAGAAGATATTGTCGGAACAAGTGATCGTTTTACAATCACTTATAAAGAATTATATAAGGATGTAAAACCTGGTGGGTTTATTTTGGTAAATGACGGTCAAGTGGAATTGCTAGTTGATCATGTTGAAGGTACAGACATTGTATGTGTTTGTGCTAATAACGGAATTGTAAAAAATAAAAGGGGAATCAATGTACCGGGAATTAAATTAGGTTTCGATTATCTATCACCAAAAGATATTGATGATTTAACTTATGGATGTACACAACCATTCAATTATGTGGCTGCTTCTTTTGTAAGACGTGCACAAGATGTATTTGATGTAAAAAAACTTTTGGTTGAAAATGGTCGACCTGATATTCAAATCATTGCTAAGATTGAAAATAGCGAAGGTGTTGAAAACATAGATGAGATTCTAAAAATAGCTGATGGGATTATGGTTGCCCGTGGTGATTTAGGAGTTGAAGTACCTGCAGAGGATGTCCCATTGATTCAAAAGGAAGTCATTACGAAATGTAAGGATATGGGAAAATTAGTTATTACTGCTACTCAAATGCTTGAAAGTATGCAGCAAAATCCTCGCCCGACTCGTGCAGAAGTAAGTGATGTTGCCAATGCTATTTTTGATGGAACAGATGCAATCATGCTATCTGGGGAATCTGCATCAGGCCTATATCCACAAGAAGCAGTAATGACAATGAGTAAGATTGCTTTAAAAACAGAAAATAGCTTAGATTATGATGCATTACATCGTCAAGCTGTAAGAACTGCTCCACAAGATACATCTGAAGCTATTTGTATGTCAGTTGCAGAAATTGCCTCTAAATTCCAAGTTGCAGCGATTATTGCTTTTACTGAAAGTGGATTTACTGCTCGAAAAATGTCTCGTTATCGTCCTGAAGCTCGGATCATTGCTGCTACACCTGAAGTAGCAACTACTAGAGCCCTTGCAATTAACTGGGGAGTAAAACCAGTAAAATGCAAAACAATGAAAACACGTTCAAGTATGATGGATTATGCTGAAATCATTGCAAAAGAAAATGGTGTTGAATCGGGAGAACTTATTTTAGTTACTGGTGGTAAACCAGGACTTAAAGGGGATACTAGCTATTTAGAGTTAGTTCGTGTTAAATAATATTAAGGATATGACACCCAGCTTAGCTGGGTGTTTATCATAAGGAGGATATATGTTATTAAAAGATAAAATGAAGAACGGTCAATTATATCGGGAATTTGGCCATGAAAATATAGAAGATCAAGAGTATGAAAAAGAAATTGAACGTCAAAGATTAAATTGTAAAGCAAGAATGTTCGAGTATAATCATTGTCATCCTGATAATAAAAAAGAAAAACAGGATATTTTAAGAGGGTTACTAGGCCATGCTGGTGAAAATATATGGATTGAAGCTCCCGCTTATTTTGCCTACGGCTGTAATACCTATATTGGTGAAAATTTTTATGCTAATTTTAATTTGGTTGTTGTTGATGATATTGAAGTTCATATTGGTAACAATGTAATGGTTGCTCCAAATGTTACATTATCAGTAACTGGTCATCCTGTTGATCCGGAATATCGAAGAGGTGGAACGCAATTTTCATTGCCGATTGTAATTGGGGATGATGTTTGGATCGGTGCAAATAGTGTTATTTTACCGGGGGTTACGATTGGTGACAATAGTGTTATTGGAGCTGGTAGTGTTGTAACCCAAGATATTCCAGCAAATTCTGTTGCTTATGGGGTACCATGCCGAGTAATTCGCGAAATTAATGATTATGATAAAGAATATTATCGTAAAGGAAAAAAAGTTAATCTTGATTGGTAAAAGCCCATGCCTTCTTTAAAGGGATACATATTGTATAATAAAGTGAGGTGTTTAAATGGATCCGCTTCAAGATGAATATTACATGATTGATAATCAGTTAGATAGTCGGCAGCCAATTATTCCATTTTGGTTTTGGTGGTTATTTCCTCCACCATGGCAACCGGGACCACCATGGCAGCCAGGCCCACCGGGACCGGGACCACGACCACCATGGCAGCCAGGCCCACCAGGACCGGGACCACGACCACCATGGCAGCCAGGTCCCCCAGGACCAGGGCCACGACCCCCAGGACCGCCACCACGTCCGCCACGATGGTGAAATAGTAAAAAATAGGTACACAAATGTGTATCTATTTTCGTGTTTTGATAATTTATTGAATCTTGTTGGAAATATCGTTATACTTAAAAGTAAGAGCGAAATATGAAAGGAGATAATATGAATTATTTAACATTAGATATTGGTGGTAGTTCAATCAAGTATGCTTTATTAAATGAAACGGGAGAGTTTATTGAAAAAGGAAGTACAATTGCACCTCATCAAAGTATTGAGCAGTTTGTTGAGGTAATTGGAGAACTGTATGATAAGTATGCTGAACAAATTGTTGGTATGGCAATTTCTATGCCGGGTGCAATAGATCCTCAAAAGGGCTTTGCTTATACTGGTGGTGCATATAAATATATAAAAGATATGGAAATTGTAAAAATTTTACAAGAACGTTGCCCGTTGCCTATTACGATTGGTAATGATGCTAAATGTGCGGCTAATGCGGAAGTAGGATTTGGATGTTTAAAAGATGTTGATGATGCTGCTGTAATAATTTTAGGAACTGGAATAGGCGGTTGTATTGTTCGTGATGGTAAAGTTCATATTGGTAAACATTTCTCTTCAGGAGAATTTTCATGGATGCGGACTAATGGGGAAGATGGCAATAACCCTGAATGTGTATGGGCAGCTACGAATGGAATTCCTGGCTTATTAAAGGCAGTTCAAGAGTCTGTTGGAACAAAAGAACAATATAATGGTAAAGAGATTTTTGAAATGGCAAATAGTGGAGATAAAAAGGTACTTGCTGGGCTTGATAAATTCTGTAATCGTTTAGCTGTTCAAATTTATAATTTACAAGCACTTTTCGACCCAGAAAAAATTGCGATTGGTGGTGGTATCTCAGCACAACCATTATTATTAGAATTAGTTGAGAAACATATAGAAGAAATGTATCAAACTGGATTAAAGGCTAATTCACCAATTGCACGCCCTGTAGTTGTTCCTTGTCAATATCGTAATGATGCTAATCTATTAGGCGCTTTTTATCAACATTTACATACATGTAAGAAAAATTAACATAATGAAGCAAGGCCCAAACGGGTTTGCTTTTCTATTATATCTATAAATAATGATAAAAGTAGTTTGAGCAATAAAACCTCTTTTTGATTCTAACCAAAAAGAGGTTTGCTAATTGATATTTAAAATTTAATTTTTGAAAATATTAGTTGCTTTCATTTTAATGAAAGCCTTTTTTATTATTTCTTCATCTTGAATTAAAGCAATTCTAATATATCCTTCTCCTTCGCTGCCAAAAGCACTACCAGGAATAAATAAAATACCGGTTTGCTCAAATAAATCATTAACAAAATCAATTGACTTTTGATATAAGCTGGGAATTTTTGCCCAAATAAACATAGTTCCCTTTGTCTCTTTAATATTCCAGCCAATTTCTTGAGCACATTTTAAAAAGATATCGCGACGCCGCTGATAAGCCTCTCTTGTTTTTATAACACAATTTTGTTCACCGGTAATGGCTTCGATTGCTGCTAATTGAATAGGGATAAACATGCCATAATCCATATTAGATTTTAATGTTTTAAGCTGTTCAATAATTGCTTTGTTGCCAACTGCAAATCCAATTCGAGCACCAGCAAGCCCATAAGTTTTTGATAAGGAATTAAATTCAATACCTACATCTTTAGCGCCAGGATATGATAAAAAGCTTCTACCTAAGCCTTCAAATAATAGTTCGCTATAAGCATTATCGTGTAATACAATAATTTGATACTTTTTAGCAAAGTCAATTAATCTTAAATAAAACTTATCATTTGCAATCGCACAGGTAGGGTTGTTAGGATATGAAACAATCATAAATTTTGCTTTTTTAGCAATGGTTGGATCAATTTTATCAAAGTCAATCAAATAATTATTTTCTTCTTTTAAAGGCATATCGACAATATTTGCATTAGCAAGCAACGGCCCGTCTTTAAAAATAGGATAGCTAGGATTAGGAACTAAGACAATGTCACTATCGTTGATCAATGTCATTGCTAGATGTGCTAAGCCTTCCTGAGAACCCAGTAATGAACAAATTTCATCATCTTCTAAAATGACCTCATAACGTTTTTTATACCAAGCGATTACAGCCTTGATTAATTCTGGTAAATCATTAATCGCATAAACATAGTTTTTAGGATCTAGGGCAGCATTAGCAAGCACTTCTCTTATTCTTTTGGTAGGGGGAATATTTGGCGTACCCGTACTAAAATCAATTACTTCTTTTCCATTTTCACGTCTTAATGCTGCCTTTTTTGCTAAAATTGTAAAAATACTTTCTTGAAAAAGTTCCATTCGTTTTGAAAATTCCATTTAATAATTCACCTCGTGGTTTATTCTAATACAATGAATCTTAAAGTTAAAGGTAAAAAAATAAAAAAGCTACTTTATAATTTTAGTTAAAATGTTATAAAAATATGTCTTAATGTTGTATTTTGAAAATATATAATATTAATAAATAAATTTATTTCAATTACTTTCCTTTTGTAATTAGGGAATATATAACAAATTGACATATTTAAAATACATCTAATACTATTATAAATATATCCAAATGTTATAATTGTCGATATAGAAGCGCTTACAGTAAACTGAGGAGGAAAGTGATGGGAGTATTTAAAAAGGAAATTCAAGTTAATTGTCCGATAGAAGGAAAAGTTTATCCTTTAGAGTATTGTCCTGATGAAGTTTTTTCAAAAGGAATGACTGGAGAAGGGGTTGTAATATTTCCAACTGGTAATAGAGTTGTCGCACTAATTGATGGTAAAATAAATTTTATTTTTTCTTCAAAGCATGCAATTGTTTTGAAAGGTCAAGGAATAGATTTTCTAATTCATGTGGGTTTGGACACGAATCAACTAAACGGGGATGGCTTTAAAATATTTGTAGATCCTGATCAAGTTGTTAAACAGGGTGATATTTTGTTAACTTTTGATTCAGAAATATTAAAAAAACATCGTTGTATTGATGCAACACCGTTTGTTTTTACAAATTTAAATCGTAAAAATATAACTGTTAATAGATATGGTATGGTTAATTTAAATGAACCATTTATTATCGTTGAAAGGGGATAGAAAAATGAATAATGATAGATTATCATTTAAGGAAAAATATTCATATGGGGTAGGCGCAATTGGTAAGGATATGTGCTGTGGAATTATCTTTACTTATTGTATGTTGTATTTTACAGATGTTCTTAAATTATCAGCTTCATTTGTAGGAACATTGTTTTTCTTAGCAAAATTTTGGGATGCTGTTAATGATTTAGGTATGGGAATGATTTAGGTATGGGAATGATTGTTGATAACACCCATAGTAGATGGGGTAAATTTAGACCTTGGTTAGCAATTGGAACTATTGTTAATGCAATTATTTTAGTTGCTTTATTTACTGATTGGGGATTATCAGGAACTAGTTTGTATATATTTGCTGCTATTATGTATATCGTATGGGGAATGACATATACCGTCATGGATATCCCATATTGGTCAATGTTACCTAATTTAACATCAAATCCAGAAGAACGAGATCGTGTAGCTGTTATTCCAAGAATTTTTGCATCGATTGGGGGTTCTCTGTTAGTTGGTGGGTTTGGATTACAAATCATGGATTTCCTTGGAAATGGTGATGCTCAAGTGGGATATACAAATTTTGCTATTGTCATTGCCATTATTTTTATTGTAACTGTGGGAATTACTGTAGTTAATGTTAAATCAGCTGATCGAGTAGAAACAAAGAAACCAGAAAAGACTTCGTTTAGAAAGATGTTCGAAATAATTCGTAAAAATGATCAGCTGTTAGTAGCAATAGCAACGATTTTAACATTTAATTTTGGAATGAATTGTATTGCTGGGGTTCAAACTTATTATTTTATTTATGTTGCAGGCAATAAGGGATTATTTTCTGTTTTTACAATGTTTGCAGGATTTGCAGAGATTTTTGGTTTGATCATCTTTCCAAAGTTATCTCAAAGATTAAGTAAACAACAGGTGTATGCTTTAGCTAGTGGAATACCAGTAGTTGGTCTAATCATTTTATTAGTAACAGGATTTATTGCTCCGCAAAATTATATTTTAACAGCAGTAGCAGGGATTTGTGTCAAATTCGGTTCTGGATTACAATTAGGTACAGTGACAGTAGTATTAGCCGATGTTGTAGATTATGGAGAATATAAGCTAGGGACACGTAATGAGTCTGTAATTTTTTCAATTCAAACCTTATTAGTAAAATTTGCTTCAGCTATGGGTGCTTTATTTACAGGTTTTGCTTTAGATGCCACAGGATATGTTGCTGGAGCTTCTCAAACTATGGCAACTCAAAATGGAATGCGTATTATTATGGTTGCATTACCAATTATTTTAGTGCTAATAAGTTATATTATTTATAAAAAGTATTACAAATTAAACGGAGCGTACTATCAAAGAATTATGAATATAATCGCTTTAAGGAAAGAAGAAAATCAGATGATTCTTGATGATGTAACGGAAGATATAAAAAATTCAAATGAACCGATTATTGATTTAAAGGAGAAGAAATATGCCAATTAAATTTCATAAAACAACTAAGATATTTCATTTATATAATCAAGAGATAAGTTATATTTTTAAAATTTTAAAAAATAATCAATTAGGACAACTTTATTATGGTAAAGCAATCAAAGATCGTGAAAATTTTGATCATTTATTTGAAACTATGCAGCGACCAATGGCATCATGTGCTTTTGAAGGCGATTTAACATTTTCTTTAGAACATATTAAACAGGAATATCCTGCTTATGGCTCTGGTGATATGCGTCACCCTGCGATTGAAATCGCTCAAGCAAATGGTAGTCGAATCATTTCGTTTAACTATCAGGGGCATACTATTATAAGTGGTAAGCCTAAATTAGATAAATTACCCGCGACATATGTTGAATCACCAGATGAAGCAACAACTTTATTAATAACTTTATATGATAATATAATTGATTCAAAAATTATTTTAAGTTACACAATTTTTGAAAATATGCCGGTAATTACAAGAAATGCTTACATTGAAAATTGCGGTGAACAAAAAATAACTTTAGAGCAAGTGATGAGTATGTCACTTGATTTACCCGACAAAGAATATGAGATGATTGAATTAACAGGTGCTTGGGCTCGTGAAAGGAGCATTAAGGAGAGAAAGCTAGAGCATGGAATTCAATCTATATATTCTCTAAGAGGATGTTCAAGTAATAATTTTAATCCTTTCATCGCTTTAAAGCGTGAAAATTGTAATGAATATGCTGGTGAGGTTTTAGGATTTAGTTTTGTATATAGTGGGAATTTTTTAGCTCAGGTTGAAGTTGATACTTATGATGTTACAAGAGTGATGATGGGAATACATCCCCACTGTTTTAGCTGGAGTCTTGAAAAAGGAGAAAGTTTTCAAACTCCGGAAGTAGTCATGGTGTATTCAAATGATGGACTAAATAAAATGTCACAAACTTACCACAAACTTTATCAAAGACGATTGGCTCGTGGGAAATATCGTGATCAAGTACGACCTATTTTAGTTAATAATTGGGAGGCAACGTACTTTGATTTTGATGAAGAAAAAATTATGGATATTGCTGGAACTGCTCAAAAATTAGGAATCGAGTTATTTGTTCTTGATGATGGCTGGTTTGGTAAACGTAATAATGATGTTGCAGGGTTAGGTGACTGGTATCCGAATTTACAAAAATTACCAAGTGGAATTAGTGGTTTATCAAGAAAAATAAATAATCTGGGAATGAAGTTTGGTTTGTGGTTTGAACCAGAAATGGTCAATAAAAATTCTGATTTATATCGTAATCATCCACAGTGGATTTTAGAAACACCAAACCGTCCTAGTAGTCATGGACGTAATCAATTTGTATTAGATTTTTCAAATCCAGAAGTCGTTATTTATGTTTATAATATGATGACAGAAGTAATTGATAAAGCAAATATTTCTTATATTAAATGGGATATGAACCGCTGTATGACAGAAGTTTACTCTAGTTGTCACGATAGTGAGAGTCAGGGACGAGTTATGCATGAATATATTTTAGGAGTGTATCAGTTATATGAATTGTTAACAAGTCGTTTTCCTGAAATTTTATTTGAATCTTGTGCTAGTGGTGGTGCTCGTTTTGATCCAGGAATGATGTATTATGCACCACAATGTTGGACCAGTGATGATACTGATGCGCTAGAACGTTTGAAAATCCAATATGGAACATCAATGGTATATCCTGTTTCGAGTCTTGGAGCTCATGTATCGGCAGCGCCAAATCATCAGTTGTTGAGAAATACACCGATTGAAACAAGGGCAAATGTTGCTTATTTTGGTACTTTTGGATACGAATTAGATCTTAATAAATTAAGCATGGATGAACAGATAAAAGTTAAAGAAGAAATCACCTTTATGAAGGACTATCGGGAGATTATTCAGTTTGGAACGTTTTACCGTTTAAAAAGTCCATTTGAAGGTAATGAGACTGTTTGGATGGTTGTATCACAGGATCAGAATACTGCTATTATTGGATATTATCGTACTTTGCAGGAAGTTAATGTTGGTTACCGTCGTGTAAAGCTGTTGGGATTAGATCCGGATAAAGAATATCATGTTAATCTTAATAATACAGTTCATTATGGTGATGAATTAATGAACTTGGGTTTAATTACAACTGATAGTTCTTGCGGTGAAAATAAAGAAAAATACGATGGGACTAATGGAGATTATTTATCTAGAATCTACGTATTAAAAGCAAAAATATAATAATCCTGAGTAAACCTCACCAGTTGGATAAGACAGGCTTAAGTGTAGAGCTATTCTACGGTAAACCGTTATTCTAGCTTGTGGGGTATTTATATATCAAAGAGAACTGTTTAGATGAGAAGTTTTTAATCAGATTTAAAATAGTTTATAGGTATGGATTTAGAATATTATAATCAAAAAGTCATAAATTAAAAGGATTGATTTCTTTATAAAGTAATCAATCCAAATATTTAATTATTATATTTAATTACATCTTTTTAAAATAGTTATATTAATTCTTATTAGTAATTTTCACACATTCTTTCAAAAAAGGCTTTAGGATATCCGCATGTAGGACAATGTTCAGGTGCTTCATCTCCTTCATAAATGAATCCGCATTGACGACATTTCCATCCTTTTGGGGCATCGCCTTTGAATGTTGTGCCGTTTTTATATGATTCTAATAATTTTAGATAACGTTTCTCATGGGATTTTTCAACGATAGCAACATTTTCAAATTTAATTGCTAATTCTTCAAAACCTTCTTCACGTGCTTCTTGGGCCATTCTTGCATACATTTCAGTCCACTCTTCATTTTCACCTGCAGCGGCTGCTTCTAGATTTTCATCAGTTGTTCCAATTCCATGAAATGCGGCAAACCACATTTTAGCATGTTGTTTTTCTTGATCAGCTGTTTCTTCAAAAATTGCAGCAATTTGCTCTAATCCTTCTTTACGAGCTGCTTCAGCAAAGAAAGTATATTTATTACGAGCCATTGATTCACCAGCAAAGGCTTCCATTAAATTCTTTTCAGTTTTTGTTCCCGCATATTTACTAGTACTAGTTTCTGCTACTGCTTCAAATTTTTCTTTTGGAGCTTTACAAACCGGACATACCCAATCAGTATCTAAATCATTCCACTTAGCATCTTGAGTAGCTTCATCATAAATAAATCCACAAATTTTACAAACGTATTTCATCTTCTTTTCCTCCAAATTTATTAAATAGTAATCATTACTATTTAATTATAACGCTTATTAAATTAAAAAGCAATTTATATTTTATTAATTTATGAATCTTTATTTGATATATGTTTAAATTAGCTTTTTTCATTACAAGGAATTTTTTAGTAGTTTATTAATTAAATCTTTCTCACGTCATTTTTAGCATTTTTCAATAACTTGTTTAAAAAGTTTCAAGTATATAAACTTTGAGGTAGCATAAATCTTGATTTACGAGCAATGTCTTCATTTATTAATCGGTTAGATTTGACTAGAGTGTTAGCTATTTGCTTAATAACAGGATTGCTTGTTTGTTTTGAAAGATTTTGAGCTATTACTTCTTGTTTTGCTTTACTTCAGGTTAAATAACCTAACTCATTAAGCATTTTAACTTCTTTATTTCGTGGTGGATAGTCATAAGGGACCATAGAAATGGCATTTAATCACAGGTGTGCGTTAATACATTTTGAAGCCTTAATTTGATCATCTTGTGTATCACTTGCTCTGGTAGGACAAACGTATAAATGAAGGTAATCTTTAGTGTATCGGTGAATATTTCCTTTTGCTCTCGTTTTCACATTATTGGCTTCTAACAATTTTAAACTTGTCATTTTGTAAATTGGACAAAATTCAGGTGGAAAGATCTAGTATAAACAAATTCGCAAATACTACTTAACTTTTCTAATTCTTTTAAATAGGTAATAGTAATCATTATTAATATATTATAATTGCAATTACTTACATGAATAAAAGCAATAATAATTAATAAAAAGAATAGATTGATCTAATAATCTATTCTTTGCGTTTATGAGGATCATTCATTCTTGAATTATCAACTAATTTAAATTGTTTACGATAATCACGTGGTGCCATTTGATGTGAATTACTAAATGCTTTTGAAAAAGATAATTGGTTAGAATATCCGCAAGAGAAGGCAATTTGATTAATTGTAAGATCAGTATTAGTAAGAAGATCTTCGGCGCGCATCATTCGATACTTTAATAAAAATTCTTGTGGTGATAAATGAAGATGCTTTTTAAATAATGTTGTTAGATAACTGCGGTTGAGAGAAAGGTAATCAGCAATCTCGTTGACTGTTACCATTTCCTGGTAATTATTTTGAATATATTCAATTGCTTTATCAACATATGGATTGTAGTTAGGGGCTACATTATCATTATAAGTAATATTAGCACTTTTGGCTAAAAAACTAAAAAAGGTATACAGTTGTCCTTGAATAAATAACTCGTTACTATAGCTTAGTTTATTGTGTGCAAGAATAGCAATCGTTGTTTCTCTCAATTCATTGATATAATCACAATGAACTACAAGATTATGTTCATCTAAATTACATCGTTTTAAATATTGACGAGTTTTAGAACCATCAAAGCTGATCCATAAATATGTCCAAGGTTCATGTTGATCGGCTTGATAATAAGTGACAACGTTTGGCATTATTAAAAAAGCATCACCTGCTTTAATCTGATATACTTGGTTGTTAACGTGATATTCACCTTGACCGGAGAGACAGTAATGTAATAGATAATTTGGACGAACAGCTGGACCATATGAATAATTAGGTTTACATTCTTGCATCCCGCAAAATTTCAAGTAAAAATCTTCAAAAGATTTATTCTCTAATTCTAAATATGAGTACATGGAAATACCTCCTTTATCAATTATACCAAATTAATAATTAGATGTGTTCTAAATATAGGCATATTTCATATAAATAATACGAAGAGAGGAGTTTACAATGGAAACGAAAAATATCTTACATGATATCGCAAAAAGGTGCGATGGGGACATATATTTAGGGGTGGTTGGACCGGTTCGAAGTGGGAAATCTTCATTTATCAAACGTTTTATGGAAATGGCGGTCATTCCATATATCGAAGATAAAGATGCAAAACTGCGTGCCATTGACGAATTGCCACAGTCTGGTAAAGGTAAAATGATTATGACTGTAGAACCTAAATTTATTCCTAATCAAGCAGTAGAAATGTTAATGGATGAGAATTTTAAAGTTAATGTCCGACTAGTTGATTGTGTTGGTTATGTTATTGAAGGAGCAAAGGGATATCAAGATGATCAAGGAATACGCTATGTTAAAACGCCTTGGTATTTAGAATCAATTCCATTTGATCAAGCAGCCAAAGTCGGAACGAAAAAAGTTATACAAGATCATTCAACAATTGGAATCGTTATAACTAGTGATGGTAGTATTTGTGATATTCCAGGAGCTAATTATAATGAAGCGACTGATAGTATTGTTGAAGAACTATTAGACATTGATAAGCCGTTTATTATTATAATTAATACTAAAGATGTCAACAGTTCTGCTTGTAAAAAAGAGTATGAACGTTTAACCGCTAAATATGATGTTCCAGTTCTATCTATGGATGTTACAAATATGGAAGAACCACAAATTGTTTCATTATTAAAAGATGCATTATATGAATTTAAAATCAGTGAAGTACGTATCGAGGTACCTAAATGGTTAGCAATGATGTCAAATAGTCATTGGTTAAAACAAACATTAGATACATCATTAAAAGAATCATTACAATCAATTAAAAAGTTTAAAGATGTAGAGCGGATTGGTGATACGATCAGCGAATATGATTTTGTTGATAAAGCTTACTTAACAGGAATAGATACAACTACTTCAAGTGCTACTTTAAAAATTGAAGAACGTGAAGGGCTATATAATGAAATATTAGAAGAAATAATTGGCGATAAAGGATTTGATCAGGCAACTTTCTTAACCTTTATTCAAGAACTAGTAGATATAAAAAAAGAATATGAAGGTTTTTCAAATGCTATTAGAATGGTAAAGCAGACAGGATATGGTTATGCAATTCCAAAGTTAGATGAAATTGAGTTGAGTGATCCAGAAATTATTAAACAAGGACCTCGTTATGGGATGAAACTTGTTTCTAAAGCAGGAACTACTTATATGATCAAAGTTGATATTGAAAGTACTTTTGAACCAATTATTGGATCGAGGGAACAAGCAGAAGCATTTATTGAATATTTGAATTCTAGTGGAAATGATAAACAAGCGATTTTTGATTGTGATGTATTTGGTCGTAAACTTGGTGATTTGATTGAAGAAGGTATGTATATTAAGCTAAATGCAATCCCTGAAAATGCCAGTTTAAGACTGCATGATATTTTGTCAAAAATTGTTAATAAGGGCAAAAGTAATGTAATTGCAATTGTGCTATAAAAGTGCTTGAAATCGGTACTTTTTAATGTTATACTTTCGAAGTATTAGAATTATGGAGGTTGTTATGAACAAGAAAGAGTTAGTCGAAACAGTATCTAAAGAAAGAAACTTAACTAAAAAAGATGCCGAAATTTTAGTAGACACAGTTTTTAATACAATTACGCGTAGTGTTGTTGAAGGAGATAAAGTTTTAATCTCTGGATTTGGAACATTTAAAGTAAATGATCGTAAAGCTCGCAAAGGAATTTCACCAAAAACTCAAGAAGAAATGGTCATTCCTGCAAGCAAGACAGTTACATTCAAACCTAGTAATCGTTTGAAAGATGCAATGAATTAATCATTGCATTTTTATTTTATTAATAATAAGTTAATAATATAGTGTATAATAGAGTGTAAAGGAGTTGATATATATGCCATTTTATTATTTTCCAATGAATAGCTATTATATGTTTGGGTATTTATTAGTTATTATTGGATCATTAATTATGATATATGGTCAAATAAAAGTTAATAGTGCATATAAACGCTATGAAAGAATCCCCAATAGCCGAGGTATAACCGGAGCGATGGTTGCACGAGAAATTTTAGATCGAAATGGATTGAGTGATATTCAAATTCATGTTGTTAATGGAAAATTATCTGATCATTACAACCCTCGAAATAAGACAATCAATTTGTCACGTGAAATTCATGATGGAACATCGATTGCGGCACTTGCGGTAGCTAGTCATGAATGTGGGCATGCAATCCAGCATTTAGTTGGTTATAAGCCGCTCGTATTTAGAAATGCTATCTTGCCATTATGCAATGTTGGACAATATTTGGGATGGATTGCTGTATTTATTGGTTTGATCATGGGAAATACAAGTGTTGCTTGGATCGGAGTATTTTTAATGGGAGGAATCTTGTTATTTCAAATTGTTACTTTGCCAGTAGAATTTGATGCTTCTTCAAGAGCATTAAGAATCTTAAAAGCTAACTATCTCACTACCGATGAATATAGTGGGGCTAAATCAATGTTATCAGCAGCGGCGTTTACTTATGTGGCAGCGATGTTGTCGACGGTACTGTCATTATTAAGAATTGTATTGATCGTTATAGGTAATGATCGTGATTAAAAATCTCTTTTAGAGATTTTTTCTTTTATATTATGATAATTGATAGTATAATAATTAAGCGAGGAAAGTTGGTGTTATTTTGAAATTTTTACGAAAAAATCGTTTTAATATATTAATTGTTTTTTTAGTTTTAGTTTTAATAGTTGTTAGTTTTTATATGCTTTGGGTTCATGTTCCCTATTCAAAACATAAAAATGAGATTACAAGTATTGAAAATGTTATTGTTAAAGAGAATAATTATAGTAATGTTAAGTATTTTGACCGCTATAATAGTGATAAAAGTTACTATATTATTCGTGCAACCAAGGGCAAAAAACAACAATATGCAGTTTTTGATGAAAAATATAAATTAATTAAATCTTATAGTGGTGATGTAGTGGATCAACAAGTATGTATTAACGCATTTAAAGAAAAATATAAACAGGAGCCAAGTGAAGTTTCAGTTGGTTATGAAAATGAAATCTTTGTCTATTGTTTAATGTATCAAGGAAAGGATTCACTGGTTTATGCTTTTTATGGAATTGATAATGGGGAATTCGTAAAGGCATATCGAATTGATAATGGATAGAATGATGTTAAAGAGTTTAGTTGAAAGTAAATGCATTAATATTGAACGACTACTGGTGTTAAGCGCAAAGGAATTAAAGATTGACGGTAATGAATGTCATATTTTGCTGCTTATTTATACTTTAATGGAAGCAGGGATCAAGACAGTAACGCCACAGATGATTCAAAATTATTCGATGTTGACAAGTCATGATCTTAATAAGGTGCTACAAAGTTTATTAAATAAAAAACTTATTTATAACCGAGCTGGTTCAATTAGTTTGAATCATCTTGAAGATAAACTATTACAAGATCATGAATCAGCGAGTGCTAAACAAGAGGAGGAGAGTCTTAATATTGTTACTATTTTTGAAGAACAATTTGGACGACCTTTATCACCAATTGAATTAAATATTATTAAAGATTGGAAAGAAAGCGATTATAGTGATGAAATGATTGTTAAAGCCTTAAAAGAGGCAGTGAAGAGCCAAGTTCTTAATTTTAGATATGTAGAAGGGATATTGAATAATTGGGCTAAAAATGGTATTAAACAACGCTATGTTGAAAGTGAACAACCACAGCGAAAAGTTCCAATTAGTGAATATAAATGGTGGGAAAATGAATAAAGAAAAAACTAACCGAGTATTAGAATATTTTGATGAATTGTTTCCAGATGCTTATTGTGAACTTAATCATGAAAGTGATTTTCAATTATTGGTTGCAGTAATGTTATCAGCACAAACAACAGATAAAAAAGTTAATCAGTTGACAGAAAATTTATTCAAAAAATATCCGACTGTTGAAGCAGTAAGTCAAGCTAGTTTACCGGAATTAGAGCAGGATATTAAAACCATTGGACTTTATCGAAACAAAGCTAAAAACTTACTAGCATTATCACATGTTTTAATTGAGCAGTTTGATGGTATTGTACCAAGTGATCAAAAACAATTAGAGAGTCTACCGGGGGTAGGTCGTAAAACAGCAAATGTTGTGCGTTCTGTAGCATTTGATATACCAGCCTTTGCAGTTGATACGCATGTTGAAAGGATTTCTAAACGATTAGGCTTTGCTAAAAGAGATGACAATGTTTTAACTGTTGAAAAGAAACTATGTCGTTCTATACCAAGAAATAGATGGAATAAATCCCATCATCAATTTATTTTCTTTGGAAGATACTTTTGTAAAGCAACTAACCCTAGTTGTACAGAATGTAAACTGGTTGATATGTGTAAGGATCCGATTAAAAATAAATACTTATAGGCGCCTGAGGATGTCTTTTTAATAAAAATATCAGCTTTATTAAAAGCTGATATTTTTATTATTATTCTCCAGGGTTTGAATTACCACCAACAGTAAAACTGATTGAAGCACTAACTGTATTAGTACCATCACTTTCAGTGATTTTAACGGTATATTGAGCACCTGGTGTTAATGCGAATTCTTTAGTTGCACTACCTGTAAAGGTACTAGGTGAACCAATTGTTCCTCCTGAAGAATTCATAAATTGAATCGTAATCGTATTACTACTGCTTTGAGCGTTTACTTTAATTGCAACTGAACTGGTTGCTGTGGTCGAACCATTAGTAATAGAAGAACCACCGGAAGTAATTGAATAATTTACTTTATCTAATTTAGCACTTGAACCAATTGTTTTTTCGATTTTATTAGATGTTGGACTACCGCTTGAATATGCATAATATCCAACAACCTTTACTTTACCGGTTGGGGCATAATCAATCGTACCACTATTTGTAGTCAATTTAGTACTATATAAAAGATTATTTGATTCATCATAGATTTCAACAACATAGACAATGTCAGGATTTGCAGGTTCATAGGCGGTAAAGCTAACATCTATTTTACCATTACCATTAATAGAAGCCTCGAATGCTGATAAAGTATTAATTTCAGGGTCTTTAGCTGCTGTAGTTGGACCATATCCTGTTTTAGCCCATCCTGTTAAGATTTGACTAGCAGGTGTATTAGCAGTCGGACTATCATATGTTCCCGCAACAACTTGAATTTGTTCAACACCAGATGGTTGCTCAGGATATGATTTTTTGTCGGTTGTATTTTTTTGTAAGTATTTTAGTAATTCAGCGACTACTTTAGCTGGATAAGCTTTATAGTCAGAAGTATTCTTACCTTTTTTGATACCTGTTGTATCAAATCCCATCCATACTGAACATGTATAGTCAGGGGTGTAAGCAGTCATCCATAAATCTCGGCTCTTGCCTGCTTTAACATATGGACTAGTACTGTCCCAGTTAGACGTTCCTGTCTTAGCGCCAACGTTATCAAGTCCGCTTAGTGATGAATAACTTCCTGTAGTACTGCTTGAATAGCTTAACATTGTTTCACGAATCATGAAAGATACGTCTTCACCAATGCTTTGAGTAACATTTTTTTGCAATTCTTCATCAATTTTGACGGTTTTATTTGTTTCGACAACTTCAACATAGTTGATTGTATGAGATTCGATATAATTACCATTATTTGCAATCGTTGCATATGCACCAGCTAATTCAACTGGACTTACACCGGTTTTCCAGCCACCGATTGCATAAGTATCACTTAATTCTTTATCTTGGTCAGACATATCGATACCAACAGATTCCATGTCTTTAATAATCGCATCGCTGCCAGCTGCTTTTTTTACTTCTTGGAAAGTTGTAATGGCTGGGATATTCCATGAATTAAGCAGGGCATCAGAAATACTCATTGAACCATGGTACTGACCATCCCAGTTTTTAATTGTTTTACCGCCTAGAGTCAATGGCTCGTCTTTAACAGTATTAACAGTACTCCAATTTAGATATTTGTAGGCAAGACCATAATCTAATAGTGGTTTCATTGATGAACCAGGCTGTTGTTTTACGGTAGCTTTATTTAAATCACCGGATTTGTAGTTATGTCCACCGATAACGGCGATGATCCGACCATCTTGAGTAGATTGAACACTACCACCCATTTGCATATCTTCATCGCTATATTTATAAGTTTCACCATTAGCCATTGCTGTAGCCATTTTTTGTACTTCTTGATTGCAATATGTATAGATATTCATTTGAGTTTCTGCAGGGTCCAAGCCAGTTTTTTCTTTAACTTCTTTAGTGACGATATCTACATAAGCAGCTAAAGCATCGTCAGAAGAAGTAATACCTTGTGATAAAGTATTTTCGACTTTTACTTGTTTTGCTAAATCACATTCTTCCTGAGTGATGTACCCATGATCAACCATTAAATTTAAAACTGTTGCTCGACGTTGAGTCGCTTTTTCTAAATTATAATATGGATCATATGCACTTGGCGAATTCAATGTTCCTGCTAATAGAGCGGCTTCTGGAAGCGTAAGTTGTGAGACATCTTTGTTAAAATAGTATTTACTAGCTGCAGCAATTCCGATTGAGCTAGTGCTGCGGCCAAAATAAATTTTATTTAAATATAAAGTAATTATTTCTTCTTTACTAATTTCTTTAGTTGCCTGAATTGCAAGAATGATTTCACTTAGTTTACGCGTATAAGTTTGTTCTTCTTTTGGAAAGTAAGATTTTTTAATTACCTGTTGAGTAATTGTTGATCCTCCCCCACGAATACTTAAATGAGCTAAGTTAGTGATCATTGTTTTAGCAATACGTGGTAAATCAAAACCGTTATGTTCAAAGAAACGAGAATCCTCTGCGGCAACAACGGCATCAATCAATACTTGTGGTAAATCTTCATAAGTAACGTTTTCACGTTTACCATTTGTGTCACTACCAAATGTATACATTAATTCACCATTAATATCATACATCTTACTCGCTTCCCCAGAAAGTAATTTTTTAGCTGAGAAATCATCGGTTTCTTTGTATACTGACCAGGCAAAGAAGCAACCCATGCCTAAACAGACTATTAAAATTACAACTACTAGAGATGTAGCGACTTTTTTCCAATTTAATTTTTTCTTTGTTTTTCTTTTTCTTGTAGGGCTATCTGTCATTTTCGTGACCTCCTAAATAATACTGATCAATTATCTTTAAATAATCTAAGCGGGGATTAAATCCCTGTTCAATTAAATGTCCCTTTTCTTTAACCGTTTGATAAGAGATAGATTTTTGATCAGGTTGATAGTATGCATCAATTACATATGATGCATTAACTAAGTATACCTCATTTAGATGGGTAAAAGCAATAATTACAAAAGCAATTCCCTGGTGTTCAATCACGCTTTTTAAATGTTCGATTTGATGAACACTAATATTCGTAAAAGGAAAATTCTGTTTTTTAGTTTCTTTTGCTTCAAAATCCAGATATTTACCTTTATATATCCCATTATAGTCGGTGGTTGAAGGAGTCTTAAAATATGCTTCAACAATTCTAGCTGCAGACCTTTTAGGATAATCTACTTTAACAATCTGAATCGGGGTAGGTTTTTTATGAATATTTGCGATTTTTCTAGCTAAATAATATTTATTAGTCAAATTTAAATCTTCTTCTAAATTCATTCCCCGATGACGAGTATTTAACTTTCCATCAATTAGCTTTGTTTGATGAACAGTTGTTTTTTTCATATTTGGATAATTAACCATGCTTGCTCCTTTTTATTACTTTACGAAGGTATTATACCATATCTGTCTTAAAATATCATAGTATCTTATGAGTTTCCAAAACATTGTCAATTTAAGTAAAATCACTAACATTATGTTAATAATCGATTAATCGCTTGCATTTAAGACAATTTTTTGTTTCAATATAAAGTAGAGATAAGGAGTTGATAAACTTGGAAAAGAAAGTAATGTTAAGCCCTAAAAAGATAATAGCTAAAGAATTCAAAGTAGATTTTAAAGGATATAATGCTGAAGAAGTAGATCATTTTTTAGATATGGTTGTAAATGATTATGAAGCTTTTGCAGCTATGTTAAATGCTTCGTATGATAAGATTGATCAACTGGAAGCGCGTTTAAGCGAACAAAAGATCAAGATTGCTAAACTTGAAAGAGAAAAGGCTCTTCAAGATGATAATATCCATGCGATGGAAGAAAATCTTTCTACAAACGTTGATATTTTAAAAAGATTATCGTTATTAGAAAAAGTCGTATTTAATCAGAATAGATAATTGTTAATAAGACACTTTATAAGCAATAAAGTGTCTTTTATTATGATGTAAAAGGGTTTTGACAGTAAAAATATCGATGTCAAAAGTTTTTGATAGACAATTAAGGGGATAAATGTGATGATGCAATCAGGAGGAAGGATTAATGGAAATTGCAAAGAAAATTAAAACAGCTCGTATAAAAGTTGAGCTAACTCAAGAGCATGTAGCTGATGAGTTGCAAGTATCAAGACAGACAATTTCAAATTGGGAAAATGCTAAAACTTATCCAGATATTATTAGTATTATTAAATTAAGTGATCTATATCAAATTAGTTTGGATGAACTGTTGAAAGGTGATGATAAGATGATTGAACATTTGAATGAAAGTACCAATATTGTTAGTAGTAATAAAAAATTAATTTGTGTTGCTATAATTAATATTATTTTATTTTTTGGTTTAGTTATTTTTAATACTATAATTTCAAATAATAAATATTTACTGGCAAGTGTCCTGGTGATTGCTATGTGTAGTATTGCTGCTTTATTTTATCAGGTAATAAAAAAATTTTAGGAGAAAAGAAAATGAAATGGTATGAGATAATATTAGTTTTTATTGTTTTGCCTGGAGCCGTAAATACAGCTTATCAAGTTTTTAAGATAGCAGAGCTTGATGCTCGAAGTCGAGGGTTAAAACACCCTAAATTTTTAGGATTTATAGCGATTGGAGGACAAAATTCTAGCGGGCTGATTTTGTATTTAATTGGTCGCCATAAATATCCATCGACATTATCAAATCAAGATAGAGAAGTAATGAATTCACGAAAAAAGAAGGTTGGGGTCGGTTTGATTTTTATTGTCAGTGGGGCAATTGGACTGATTATTAATAAGGTATTGATAGGATAAAAATATATCTGGGGGTGACTTCTAAAGGAAAATTAGAGGAAAGCCTCTTTTTTTGTTATAAAAATACTCTTAAAGTTTAGTTGTTTAAACTCTAAGAGCACTTTTAATTAGATATTCTATTATAAATTATTATCAAACATTAGATTCTCATTTATTAATAATTGAATAATCTTTTCAAAAAGGTGGTGATAAACAAAGCTGAAAATACTACCGGCGATATTGGCAACGATTCTAATGATGATTGCATTTAAAAATCCAAATAAATCAATGGTGATTGCTAAGGCGCCAAAACAGTTGAAAACGGTCTGCCAATGATAACTGCCGCTAAAACCTACCATGATTCCTCCTAAAATCCCTGCTAACCCTAAATATTCTTTAGGAACTATTGTAAATAGTATCCCAAAAATTATACTGCCAACAACAACAAAAAGAGCACGATGTTTAAATTTATAGATAATTTGTTCATGATCGATGTTGATTATTGACATACATGCAAATGCAATCCACATAGTTCTTGAAAAATTAAGCATTTCTCCAAGAAAAATAACCAAGGCAATCGCACTGCTGATTTTTAGATACCAAAATGTTCGCTTGCTAGGACTAAAAAAATCTTTAAGAATGTCTTTGAAGTTAAGTCTCATCGTTTGTTGATAGTGACAATGATAATAGACAAGTGCTGTAAAGATGGCTGCAACCATCATGGCAATAATCCGCAGAGTATAACTGTTTTCGCTGACATCGTTTCCCCATAAGAGAATATAACCAAGAATAAAGGTAAAATGGTTAGCGTAACTAACTTGATGACTTGTAAGTATTAAGATTAGTAGTAAAGCGCTAAAATTTATTAATAACCCAAAGCCCAATGGGACTATATTGGCTAAATGCGGAGCAATAGCACATATTACAAAACTGGCAATTAGGGCTAATGTACTTTGTTTAATATTAAAATCTAAATCAGTAAAGCGAAGAGATAATACTGCCAACAGACCGATTATTCCTACTGAACTATTTTCATTTCCAAAAAGTGTTGTAAAAAAAGTGATAAAGATAATACAAAAGGCTAAGCAGAAAATATTTCTTAGGATCATTGCTGCAATATAACGATGTTTATCTTTTTTTGTAGGTGCATCACTAATTGCAGCTTTTAAGTTTTTAACATTTAATTGCATTGCTTGATAAATAGTCATTATTGTCCTCCTTTTAAGGTTATATTAGATTTTTTTATTAAGTTGATTAATTGTGTAAAATCATCAGATGGTAATTTCTTTTTTAATTGATAGATGGGTTCTAAATAATAAGTATATATATCATCAAGATGTTTTCTTCCTTGTGCAGTTATTTTTAAACAATAACTACGTTTATCAAATGGGTGTGGACTTTTAAGTAACAGTTCTTTTTTATTTAATTGCTCAATAAGACGGCTTACTAATGGTTTTGATACACCCATTCGTTTGCTGATAATAATAGGGGTAATTATTTCATCATCGATAATTAGTATTGATAATAAATCTAGTTCGTCTTTAGTAAGAACATTTTTTGGCTTACCTCGGCGATTTAATAAATGCGAAAACAAACGAATTTCTTGTGAGTAATTTATCATTTTTATCCATTCTGGTTCTTTCATAATTCCACCTCTTAGTTAACTTTATTAACTATATATTATTCATAAAAAAAGAATTGTCAATAACGTCAATTTAAAAAATAACAATTTTTTTATTTTAGGTGTATACAACATTCTTGAGGTGCGATTGCATGGTAGGGATGGAAAATATTTGGATAGGAACTGGAAGTTTGGAAATCGCTGAATAAAGCGCTTTGAGTAACTATTAGAATAATAGTTCTGATTAATTTGCAACTTTTAGCAAGATGATATTGAATCGAATAGCTGATAGGATGGAAGTAACAGAGATTTTTGATAAAAATCTTGGTGTAAGTAATTTAGGTAAAATCGTTATATTGAATTTAATCATCGTGGTGTTGATAAAGTGAAAGAAATGAAGTTGAAAATAGTGTAGCAAGGATTAAAGTGGAATATGATTATATAACTAAAGCATCTAATAAGGAAGGCTATTGCAAAAGTAATTGATAAATTTGTTTTATCACGACTGTTTGAAAAATAATACTTGTTTTCTATTTAGAAATAAGTAAAATAGAATAGACTCGTAGAAAACGATTGCTACAAAAGTAGAGGAAAGTCCAGGCTTCCACAAGCTGCGATGCTTGTAGTGTTTGTATGTGACGAATCAATAAGTCACAGTAGCGTGAGCTAACGACGGGCCTAAGACCTAAGCGTAAGTATGGTTGATAAGCCGTAAAGTGCCACAGAGACTATTCTAATCGAAAGATTAGCTGAAAAGAGGTAAACTCTGCAAGGAAGAAACCCAAATTTGGTAGGGGAATCGTCTAAACGGAAATGAACGCGAAGGCGGATGCATGTGCATAGATAAATAATCGTTTGAAAAACAGAACTTGGCTTACAAAACGAGTCGTTATTTAGCTGAATATTTTCAGCTTTTTTATTTGTCTATTTTTTTATCCTCGTTTATAATTATTAAAGAGGTATGAATATGAATAAACATGATAAAACAAGATATGTATTTGCTCAAGCAATTAAAGGTTTAATTAAGGTTCATCCCTTGGATAAAATTGCAGTAACTGATATTGTTACACGCAGCGGGATGACGCGTCAGACATTTTATCGCTACTTTAAAGATAAATATGACTTGGTTAACTGGTACTTCGAAAAGCTGGTTTTAAAGTCATTTCGTCAAATGGGCGATGGGTGTTCTTTACAAGAGGCTTTACAATTAAAGTTTGCTTTTATTAAAAGCGAACATTCCTTTTTTAAAGAAGCATTTAAATCTAATGATTATAATAATCTGGTTAATTATGATTTTAATTGTATATATGAGTTTTATAAAAACATCATTGAGAAGAATTTGGGGCAATCAGTTACTGCTGATATTGATTTTTTGTTAAAGATGTATTGCAAAGGATCGATTGATATGACCGTTGAATGGGTATTGGGTGATATGCCGATTAGTATAGATGATATTGTAAAATTATTGATTGAAGCATTACCGCAACGGTTAGAGCCGTTTATTTTAAATATAAAAAAGTAGGGAAACATACTTTTTTATTACTGCAACTAAATTGCATGACAATCACGAAAATGTTACAAACGCTTACATCTGTAACTTGAATATATTGAAAAATCCATGTTAAAATTTTATCAAGAAATAAAACAAAAGGAGATTTTAATATGGCAAACAGATTTATTTTAAATGAAACAAGTTATCATGGAAGTGGTGCTATCAGGGAAATCGTAACTGAGGTAAAGGCTCGTGGCTTTAAAAAAGCAATGGTATGCTCAGATCCGGATTTAATTAAATTTGGAGTTACTAAAAAAGTCACAGACTTATTAGATGCAGCAAATTTAGACTATGTAGTTTATTCTGATATTAAACCAAATCCAACTATTGAAAATGTTCAAAGCGGTGTAAAAGCTTTACAGGAAGCCAAAGCGGATTATATGATCGCTATTGGTGGAGGTTCTTCAATGGATACTGCTAAAGCGATTGGAATCATTGATAAAAATCCGGAATTCAGTGATGTAAGAAGTCTTGAAGGTGTAGCTGAAACTAAAAATCCTTGTACACCTATTTTGGCTGTTCCCACAACCGCTGGGACTGCAGCTGAAGTTACAATCAATTATGTAATTACTGATGCACAAAAAGATCGAAAGATGGTTTGTGTTGATCCTCATGATTTACCAGTTGTTGCATTTGTTGATCCAGACATGATGGCAAGTATGCCGAAAGGATTGACTGCTGCTACAGGAATGGATGCTTTAACTCATGCTATCGAAGGTTATATTACCGCAGGAGCATGGGAAATGAGTGATATGTTCCACATTAAAGCGATTGAAATTATTGCTCGTTCATTAAGAGGTGCTGTTGAAAATACTCCTGAGGGTCGTGAAGGTATGGCATTAGGACAATACATTGCTGGAATGGGATTTTCAAATGTTGGTTTAGGAATAGTTCACTCAATGGCTCACCCATTAGGTGCTTTATACGATACACCTCATGGAGTGGCTAACGCGATTATTTTACCAACAGTAATGGAATATAATGCTCCTGCAACAGGGACTAAGTATAAAGATATTGCTGAGGCAATGGGTGTTGATACTACAGGAATGGATCAAGAAGCATATCGTAAAGCTGCTGTTGATGCGGTTAAAAAATTATCTCAAGATGTGGGAATTCCAGCTGATTTAAAAGAAATTGTTAAAGTTGAAGATCTTGACTTTTTATCACAATCAGCATATGATGACGCTTGCCGCCCTGGTAATCCACGAGAAACTAGCGTTGCTGAAATTAAAGAATTATATCAATCTTTATTATAATAAGTATTAGAAAAAGGCTGTAAGTTTTGTACCAGTATTCTGATAGTTAGATTTTTGAGCTAACTTTTGGGGGTCACATCAATCCATAGCCTTTTTTTGATTTTGTGATTTAATGTGTTTGTTAAAAATTACTTGACCGTTTATATTGTCAACTTGTAGACTAATAAATGGATTAAAAAAATTACTCAATTAATTTCAATTAGTTTATAAATAGTTTATATTTATAAAGTATCATATATAAGGTGGTTTTTTTAAGGTATATTTTTTTAAAATCTTTCATAAAATAAATGTGATTAGGTTATTGTCATAAATAATAATTATGATATAATTTATGTGTTTATTATAGGCTTTTTTATAATTATGGAAAAAAGGAGGATAGCTCATGGAAAATATTAGTGAACATGTTAGACGAGAACGTGAGGCTAGAGGGGTCACGATTGAAGAGTTGGCCAAAGGAACATTTATTTCAGTAGCTGTCTTAAAAGATATAGAATCAGGTAAGTTTGACAAATATAAAGGTGACGAATTATATTTGAAAATGTATTTACGGAAAATTGCTAAATACCTAGGGTTAGAAGAAAAAGAATTAGATGCTGAATTTGAAGCACTGACACAAGAAATTCAGTTAGAAGAAATTCGTCAAGAGGATTTAAATAAACGGTTAGTTGAAGAAAATAAAAAGAACATTACTATTTCTGGTAAGGTAAGTGATACATTTAAAGATTTAAAAAATGTAAAACCTAAAAAATCTATCTCTAATAAACGTGTTTATGAAGATCGCTATTTGCTTAGATATTTTAAATATGCTTTAGTTGGTGTGGTTTGTGTGGCCATCATTTTTGTTGTTTGGTATGCAATCGTTGCAGGGCGTTCTAATACTGAAGCGCCAGATTTTAAAGATAACAATACACCAACTGTCGAAGGAAATAATGATGCTGGTAAACAAGACAGTGATGACAACAAAAATTCTAATACTGATGATAAAAATGAAGATGATAAGAAGGCTGAAACGCCTACAGTTGAAATAACTAAAAATGGTGAGTTAGATTATAGTATTAAACTTGATCCAAGTATGACTACTTTCAAGTTTAAAATGGAATTTGTTGGTCGGACATGGTCACAATTAAATGTCAATGGTAGTGATTATAGCGGCTTCAAGAGCGGTATTTACAATAATGCTAATAAATCAAATGCAACTGATGCAGCTCCAGAAATAGTTGAACTAGATATTCCGGTAGAGAATTTCCAAAATTTGGAATTAAAATTAGGATATTTTATGGGACATCGTTTCTACATTAACGATCAACCTCTAGAAATTGATGCAAGTGAATATGATGGGGGTAATCATACCCTTAAAATTACGCGGGTGCAATAATGAATCTACCGAATAAATTAACAGTTACAAGGGTATTGTTAGTTCCCTTCTTAATTCTTATTTATATGTTTCCGTATGATAGTGCAGGAATTACGGTTCCTGTCTATCATGTTTTGGAGACAAATATATCATTAGTAAATATTATCATTTTATTTATCTTTATTATCGCATCAATTACTGATTATTTTGATGGAAAAATAGCTCGAAAAGAAAAGTTAATAACAACATTTGGTAAATTTGCTGATCCAATTGCTGATAAGCTGTTAATTAATACGATTTTCTTATTATTGGCAAGTGACCAGACAATCAATATTATTATCCCTATTATAATGATTTCTCGGGATACTATAGTTGATGCGATTAAAATGTCAGCTGCGAGTAAACAAGTAGTCGTGGCGGCAAGTAAACTTGGTAAACTAAAGACAGTCAGCCAAATGATTGCATTAGGATTTTTATTAGTTAATAATTTTCCTTTTACTGTACTGGGAGTCGATGTAGCTAACGCTTTAGCATGGCTAGCTACAGTAATTTCAGTTATTAGCGGGATTGATTATTTCTTAAAAAATCGCGAGATGCTTACGGAGACAATGTGATGGATGAATTAGCTAAAACATTAATACAATATAATATAAGTATATCTAGTGTAGAGAGTTTTACAGTAGGTAACTTTGCTGCAATGCTAGGAAGTATTCCTGGCATTTCTAAGGTTTACAAAGGAAGTTTAGTAACATATCAAAGTACAACAAAGGAAAGACTATTAGGAATTTCGCATGAAATAATTTCAAAATATGGAGTTGTAAGTAAAGAAGTAGCTTCGTTGATGTGCGTTAATGGAAAACAAATTCTTGATAGTGATGTCTGTGTATCATTTACAGGCAATGCTGGGCCTGATGCAATGGAAGGGAAGCCAGTAGGATTAGTTTATATTGGGATTTTATACCAAGGTGTCAATATCTATGAATTGAATTTAAAGGGAACTCGTGAAGAAATCCAGAAACAGGCAATTGATTTTGTAATTCGAAAATTGAATGAAAAAATAAAAGTAAATTAGTATTTATATAGGTATATAATAGTAGGAGGATGAATATTATGGCAGAAGCAAAGACTAAAGAGAATAAAGAAGAAGCTAAAAAAGTCCAAGCTTTGGATGATGCAATTAAGCAAATTGAAAAAAAATACGGAAAAGGTTCTGTAATGAAATTAGGTGATCGCGCTGCCGTTAGTGTTGATGTAATTCCTACTGGTTCTTTAACTTTAGATTTAGCTTTAGGAATCGGCGGATATCCTAAAGGAAGAATTATTGAGATTTACGGACCTGAATCTAGTGGTAAAACAACATTGACATTACATGCCATTGCTGAATGTCAAAAACAAGGAGGACGTGCTGCTTTTATTGATGCAGAACATGCTATTGATCCTGTTTATGCGCAAAATTTGGGAGTTAATATTGATGAATTAATTCTTTCACAGCCTGATTCTGGAGAACAAGGACTAGAAATTGCTGAAACTTTGGTTCGTTCAGGTGCGATTGATTTAGTTGTTGTCGATTCGGTTGCGGCATTAGTGCCTCAAGTAGAACTTGATGGTGAAATGGGTGATTCGCAAATGGGACTTCAAGCACGTTTGATGTCTAAAGCGTTAAGAAAAATTGCGGCAGAATTAAATAAATCTGAATGTACGATTATTTTTATTAATCAATTGAGAGAAAAGATTGGGATTATGTTTGGTAATCCAGAAACAACAACAGGAGGAAGAGCATTAAAATTCTATTCTTCTGTTCGGGTCGAAATTCGTCGTAGTGAAGCAATTAAATTAGGAACAGAAATTGTTGGAAATAAAGTGAATATTAAAGTTGTTAAAAATAAAGTTGCTCCACCGTTTAAAACTACACAAGTAGATATTATTTATGGTAAAGGAATTTCTCGTGATGGTGAAGTACTCGATTTGGCAGTAGAAAAAGACATTGTTGAAAAGAGTGGAGCATGGTATGCGTATAAAGGTGAAAAAATAGGTCAAGGGCGTGAAAATGCTAAGACTTTCTTAAGTACTCATAGTGAAATTATGGAAGAAATTACACAGGCGATCAAAGACTCCTTAGAGAGCGATAATAAAAGTGAGCAAGAATAAGAAAAGATAGGGCTAGAGCTGTTTGACGGCTTTACCCTTTTTATGGTTTTGTCAATAATATTTAGATGTAAAAATAGTTCTTATCAATACGATAAGAACTATTTTAATTCATCTTTGAGTTTTAAAAGAGCAGCAAATGGTGAATCTTCAACAGCAGTCTGCTGTTGTTTTTGTTGATTCATATATTTTTTCACATCACTTTTACGAGCCAGCTTATTTTTATTTTCTCGTTCTTTTTTAAAGGCGTTCATATGTTGGCGATAACCACATGTTTTACAAACAAACATCTGTTTGTCACCTTTACCAACAAGTTCTAATTTTTTATGACAATTAGGACAGCGAGCATTTGTGATGATGGAAACAGATTCACGATGTTTACAATCGGGGTTAGAGCAAACAAGCATTTTTCCTTTTTTTCCATTAACTTCTAACATGAAATGATTGCATTCTGGACATTTTTTAGTAGTAAGATTATCGTGTTTGAATTTGGCTTCACTAGAACTTATTTCATCTATTAAAGAACGAGTATATTTTTTTATTTCATTAATAAAAATATTTGATTTTTGTTCTTTTTTAGCAATTTTAGCTAATTCCATTTCCCACTTTGCTGTTAACTCGGGTTCTTTAAGATCTTGTGGAACTAATTTCAACAATTGTTTTCCTTTGTTTGTAACATGAATATCATTACCACTTTTTTCAATTAAGAAGGTATTAAATAATTTTTCAATAATATCTGCTCGAGTTGCAACAGTCCCTAAACCTCCTGTGTTGACTAAAGTAGAACTTAATTGTTTCGAAGTGTTTTTTGTATAACGAACTGGATTTTCCATTGCTGATAATAAGGTTGCTTCATTAAAATAACCTGGTGGGGTTGTTTGACCAGTTGTTTTGGTTATTTCAGTGATTGGTAAAAATTGATTTTGCTTTAATGATGGTAATGTTTGATCTTCACTATCTTCTTCATGACCATAGACTTCTTTCCAGCCGATTTGGGTTTCAATTTTACCAGAAACAGTAAAAATTTCCTGATTTACAATTGCATTAATTGTTGTTTGTTCATATAGATAAGGTGGTAATAGAACTGCCAAAAATCTTTTTAAAACTAATTCGTAAATTTTTAATTCTCGATCTGTAAATGAACCTAACATAGCAGGCTGTTCAGTAGGAATAATCGCATGATGATCGCTAACTTTACTATTGTTGACAAAATGACTTTGTTTTCTTATTGGACTTTTTAATATTTTATCAATTATATTGTCATAATCCCCCCCGCGACTAGCTTCTAGACGCTCTTTTAATGTTGGAACGATATCATCGGTTAAATAGCGTGAATCAGTTCTAGGATAAGTTAATACTTTATGATACTCGTATAAATCTTGCATTGTTGCTAAAGTTTCTTTAGCAGAAAAACCATAGAGTTTATTGGCATCACGTTGTAATTCAGTTAAATCATATAATTGTGGAGCATATTTCTTTTTTGTGAAAGTTGAGATTTTTTCTATTTTTAATTTTTGATTTTGAAGTTTCTTAATAGTTTCATCTATTTTGGCTTCATTAAATAAATGTTTTTCTTTTTTGGCAGATAGCCAAGTCCAGTTAATTTGGCTACTAATGATTTCTATACCATAATAATTGCGAGGAACAAAATCTTTAATTTCTTCTTCACGAGCTGCAATCATTGCTAGTGTAGGGGTTTGAACACGACCACAAGCTAGTTGAGCGTTATATTTACAGGTAAGAGCTCGAGTAGCATTGATTCCGACGATCCAGTCAGCAATACTTCGACTATATGCGCTATGATATAAAGCTTCATATTCACGAGCATTTTTTAATTTTTTAAACCCTTCTTTGATTGCTTTATCAGTTACTGATGAAATCCATAATCGCTGCATTGGCTTTTTAATATGTGCTTTATTAATGATCCATCGAGCTACTAGTTCTCCCTCACGACCGGCGTCGGTTGCTATAATGATATCTTTAACGTCATTACGATTCATAAGGTTTTTGACGGCATTATATTGTTTAGCAGTTTTACCAATAACTACTAATTGCATTTTTTCAGGCATGATGGGAAGATCATTTAAATCCCACTTTTGATAATGTTTATCATATTTTTCAGGGTCAGCTAATGTTACTAAGTGACCTAAAGCCCATGTAACAATATATTTATTTCCTTCAAGACCACCATTAACATTTTTATTGCATTGTAGAACTCGTGCAATATCGCGTCCAACTGATGGTTTTTCTGCTAATACTAGTGTTTTTGACATTTTTTTACCTCATTTCTTAAATATTCTATCATAATAAACTACTGATATGAAACTAAATTATAAAATGATACCGCTATCTTTTTTTGTTGATTTAATCATAGATATTTCTCTTTTTAAAAATTATTATCTTAAAATCACCTAAAATTTGTTGTTATAGGACTTTAACAAAAAAATATCCTCGAAACACTTTTCATTGTAAATGATGTCAAAATATTATACAATATTATTGTGCTTGTCACATAATGAATTCCTATAGATTCATAAAAATAATTTACATAGAAGAAAATGGAGGACAAATATGCCAGGAAATATTGCCTTTTCTATTTTAACCTATGTTCTAGCTGTGGCTTTAGGTTTTTTTATTAATTATTTAATTAATAAATTAAAAATCTCTAAAGCTAACGTAAGTGCTGCAAAGATTATAGATGATGCAACTGCCAAAGCGGACAATCTTGTTAAAGAAGCAATTTTAGATGCTAAGACAGAAGCATATGAGTTAAAACTTCAAGCTGAAAAAGAAGCTAAAGAACAAAAACAAGAAATTAATGAACTTGAAAATAAACTTTTACAACGTGAACAAACAGTTGATCGTCGTGATATTGCTGTTCAAGGGAAAGAAGATGTTTTAGCGCAAAAAGTAGTACAATTAGACGAAAGAGAAGCCGGACTAGGTAAACTAGAAGCTGAATTAAAAGAAAAAATCAATGCTAAAATTGGTGAATTAGAAAAAATTGCTGCAATGTCAGCAAATGAAGCTAAGCAAGAATTATTTAAGCAGGTTGAACAACAAACTGCTACAGAGATGACGGCTTATATTAAAGATCAAGAGGAGGAAGCTAGATCAAAAGCAAGTCTGCTTTCTCGTGATATAATCGCTAATGCGATTAATCGTTATGCTCAAGAAGAAACAATTGAAAGAACAGTTTCTGTTGTCGCTCTTCCAAGTGAAGAAATGAAGGGAAGAATTATTGGACGTGAAGGTCGCAATATAAAAGCAATCGAACAATGTACTGGGGTAGATTTAATAATTGATGATACTCCTGAAGCTATTACAATTTCATGCTTCGATCCTGTTAGAAGAGAAATTGCTAGATTATCATTGGAGACTTTGATTCGTGATGGCCGAATTCAACCAGGTAGAATCGAAGAAGTAGTTCAAAAAACTAAAAATGAATTAGATGAAGTGATTCGCAAAACAGGTGAAGATGCCGTTTTTGAATTAGGAATTTCAAAAATTGATAAAGATATTATCATGATGTTAGGAAAACTTAAGTATCGTACTAGTTATGGCCAAAACGCCTTACAACATTCATTGGAAGTTGCTCATTTAGCAGGAATCATGGCTGCTGAATTAGGTTTAAATCAACAACTAGCTCGACGGGCTGGTTTATTACATGATCTTGGTAAGGCAGTTGACCACGAAATGGAAGGGAGCCATGTGGAATTAGGAGCAAAATTTGCTAAAAAACATGGTGAACATGCTACAGTTGTAAATGCAATTGAATCACATCATGGTGATGTACCTGCAACAAGTGTAATATCAATTTTGGTTGCTGCTGCTGATACTTTGAGTGCAGCACGCCCAGGTAGTCGTAGTGAGACAATTGAGAACTATATTCAACGACTAGAAAAACTTGAAGAAATGGCAAAAAGCTTTGATGGAGTTGATCGGGTTTTTGCAATTCAAGCAGGACGTGAAGTTCGAATTGTTGTTAAGCCAGATAAAGTAGATGACTTGATGTCTCATAAAATTGCTCGTGATATTAAAACGAAGATTGAAGAAGAGCTTACATATCCAGGACATATCAAAGTTACAGTAATTCGTGAAGTAAGAGCAAGTGAAGTTGCTAAATAGGGATAGGCATAGCCTATCCTTTTATTTGAAAGGGAAATAAAATGAAAATATTATTTATTGGTGATGTATTTGGTTCAATTGGACGTGAAATGATTGAAGATTATTTGCATCGTATTGTAAAAGATAATCAAATTGATTTTGTAATAGCAAATGTTGAAAATACAAGTCATGGAAAAGGTTTACTAAAACGCCATTATGATGAGTTATCATTTCAGGGAATTCAAGCCATGACAATGGGAAATCATACTTTTGATAAAAAGGAATTATATGACTATATTGATGAAGCGGATAAATTGATTGTACCAATCAATCAGCCAAAAGTACTACCTGGAGTTAAATCACGGGTATTTAATGTAAAAGGTAAATTGATTAGGATAACTAGCGTATTAGGTGTTGCTTTTATGGATAGTCGTACTTCAAATCCATTTGAAGTAATTGATGAGTATCTTGATTTACCGCATGATATTCATATCATAGATTTTCATGGTGAAGCAACAAGTGAAAAAATCGCTTTTGCACATTATGTTAAAGATAAGGCAAGTGCTGTTCTTGGAACACATACTCATGTCCAGACTGCTGATGAAAAGATAATTGATAGTAAATTAGCTTTCATCAGTGATGTAGGGATGACGGGGCCGTATATGAGCGCAATTGGTTGCGATCTTGATGCAATCGTCACAAGGCTAAGAGGTTTTGGAGCGCCATTTATCGTAGCTGAAAGTAGTGGTCAGTTATCTGGAGTAATAATTACTTTTGAGGAAAATACACCTGTAGCGATTGAACGAATCTTAATTAATCAAGATCATCCATATTAGGTATAATAATTAAATGTTTTCATATATTTTTTTAGGAGGAAAATTATGGAAACAATTAAAGTATCATCAACGTCATGCCCTAATAATGTGGCTGGCGCTATTGCTAGTATGATTAGAAATGAATCTAAATTACAGATTCAGGTTATTGGAGCTGCTGCTTTAAATCAAGCAATTAAGGCAATTGCAATTGCTCGGGGTTATATTATCCCAACTGGAAATGAAATTGTCTGTATTCCTTCATTTCATGATCTAATTGTTGATGATAAGGAAATCACAGCACTTAGGTTATTGTTAGAATTACGATAATTTTAAGTAATAAAAACTTAACAAAAAAAGTAACCCTACTTTAGATGAAAAGGGTTTCTTTTTTTAGTGTTTTGCGTTATAATAGTAGGCGTGATATAGGAGGAGATTTATTATGGCAAAATGTAAATTATTAATGCAAACTGCACAAACACAAAAATTAATCGATTTTTTTGATGGATATGAAGATGATAAAGTAAAATGTAAATTCATTAAAAAAACTGGAATCAAGGCTGAAATTGAATGTGAAACAGAACTTACACCAGATGAAGCAGCTGGACATTGTAAGAGTCTTTTTAAAAAGACACCTGATGGAGCAGTTTTATACTTCTCTATTCAACCAGATGGATTCTTCGGATAATAAGGACGTAAGTCCTTATTTTTTTTATTTACGATAAAAGCAAGAATTAGATTTAATAAAAATGAATTTTTTCTTGTGGAAATAATAGAGATTTATGTATATAATATGATAGAAAAGTGGTGAATAAATGAAAGATTATAGTAATTATTTTAAAGGGCCTTCATTAAATGAGGCTAAAAGAAGAAGTCGTGACGAAGTTGGTCGCTATGATGATGCCTATCATGTTCCAGGAGATATGGTCAAAGTTGGACTAGGAAAAAAATATTATATTCAAACATATGGGTGTCAAGCAAATGAACGTGACAGTGAAACTTTATCAGGAATATTGGAAAGTATGTCATATCAACCGACTACAGAAATTAAAGAGGCTGACGTGATTGTTTTAAATACTTGTGCAATTCGTGAAAATGCCGAAGAAAAGGTATTTGGAAAAGTTGGATATGTCAAAAATTTAAAGAAGACTAATCCAAATCTAATTTTCGCAATGTGTGGATGTATGGCTCAAGAAGAGGTTGTTGTTAATCGGATATTGGAAAAGCATCCCCATGTTGATTTGATTTTTGGTACTCACAACATACATCGATTACCTGAGTTATTAAAAGATGCACTTTATAGTAAAGAGATGATTGTTGAAGTTTGGTCTAAAGAGGGCGATGTAATTGAAAATGCACCAGTTAGACGGGACAACAAGTATAAAGCATGGGTAAATATCATGTATGGATGTAATAAATTTTGTACTTATTGTATCGTTCCTTATACACGTGGAAAAGAACGTTCTCGTTTAGCAAAAGATATTATCAAAGAAGTTGAAGAACTGGTTGCTGAAGGCTATCAAGAAATAACGCTTCTTGGGCAAAATGTTAACAGTTATGGTAAAGATTTAGGTGAGGATTATAATTTCTCAAACTTACTTGAGGATGTCGCTAAAACAAATATTCCACGAATTCGTTTTACAACGAGTCATCCTTGGGATTTTAGTGAAGATATGATCAAAATTATTGCGAAATATGATAATATCATGCCGGCAATTCATTTACCAGTTCAATCGGGGAATAATGAAGTATTAAAGTTGATGGGGCGCCGTTATAGTCGTGAACAATATCTAGAATTATTCCATAAGATCAAAGAATATATTCCTGACTGCACAGTCACGACAGATATTATCGTGGGGTTTCCAAATGAAACTCATGAACAATATCTAGATACATTGTCTTTATATCAAGAGTGTGAATATGATTTAGCTTATACATTTGTCTACTCACCTCGGGCAGGAACACCAGCCGCGAAAATGGTTGATAATGTAGCAAGTGATGAAAAAGACCAACGATTATATAAATTGAATGAAATCGTTAATGAAAAAGCGTATAAGCAAAATCAACGTTTCTTAAATAAGATTGTCGAAGTATTAGTTGAAGGAACATCTAAGAAGGATGATTCAATGTTGACTGGGTATACTCGGCATCAAAAATTGGTAAACTTTAAAGGTGATCCTAAAGATATTGGAAAAATTATTAAAGTAAAAATAACTGAAGCCAAAACATGGGCTTTGAAAGGTGAATCAATTGAATCGTAGTTTGGATTGTGCTAAACAGTTAAATAAATATTTATTGAATCTTGATGTCATTAAAGAATATCAAAAGTATGAGCAGCTAATTCATCAGGATGATAAGATAGAAAAACTTGAAGCAAAGATGAAAGCATATCAAAAGAAGATTGTAAATCAAAAGTCAAAACAAGATGAAACAGTTGTTAAAACAATTGAAGAATATCAAAAAATTAAAGATGAATTTGAGAATCATCCATTAGTTGTTAATTATTTATACTTGAAGGAAGAAGTAGATAGTCTTTTGCAATCGATAAATACATATATAAACGGACAATTATTAAAATAGGGCTTGACTTAACGATTGATCCTAATTATAATTTATGAAATATTACACAAAACGACATAGAAAAGGAGATAGAAAATGGCATATTTTTTTGATGAACCATCACGCACATTTAATGAATATCTTTTAGTACCTGGATATTCATCTGCTGAGTGTCAAGCTAAAAATGTTAGCTTAAAGACACCATTAGTTAAATTTAAAAAAGGTGAAGAACCTGCGTTATCATTAAATATTCCCCTAGTTTCAGCGGTAATGCAAGCTGTATCTGATGATAAAATGGCAGTAGCTCTTGCAAGAGAGGGTGGGGTTTCATTTATTTATGGATCACAAACGATTGAAGATCAAGCAGCTATGGTTAAACGAGCTAAAACTTATAAAGCAGGATTTGTTCCAAGTGACTCTAATTTAAGTATTAGTGATACACTTGCAGATGTAATTGCTTTAAAAGAGAAAACTGGACATTCAACAATGGCAGTAACTGAGGATGGTAGTGCCAATGGAAAATTATTAGGAATCGTAACAGGCAGAGATTACCGAGTTTCTAGAATGGATTTAGATACAAAAGTAACTGAGTTCATGACACCATATGATAAATTAATCTGTGGGCACATTGGAATTACTTTAAAAGAAGCAAATGATCTTATTTGGGATAATAAGTTAAATGCTTTACCTATTATTGATGATGATCAAAAATTAGCATATTTTGTCTTTAGAAAAGACTATGAAACAAGAAAATCAAACCCAAACGAACTATTAGATGATTCGAAACGTTATGTGGTAGGCGCTGGAATCAATACTCGTGATTTTGCCGAACGTGTACCGGCTTTAGTAGAAGCAGGTGCTGATGTTTTATGTATTGATTCATCAGAAGGCTTTACAGAATGGCAAAAAATTACGATTGACTGGATCAGAGAACATTATGGTGATAGCGTTAAAGTTGGAGCTGGTAATGTTGTTGATGCGGATGGTTTTAGATTTTTAGCTGAATCTGGAGCAGATTTTGTTAAGATTGGTATTGGTGGTGGATCAATCTGTATCACTCGTGAACAAAAAGGAATTGGTCGTGGGCAAGCAACGGCTACAATTGAAGTTGCTAAAGCACGTGATGAATATTTTAAAGAAACAGGAATTTATATTCCAATCTGCTCTGACGGTGGGATCGTTCATGATTACCATATGACATTGGCTTTAGCTATGGGTTCTGATTTCATCATGTTAGGTAGATATTTCTCAAGATTTGATGAATCTCCAACTAATAAAGTTAGTATCAACGGTCAGTATATGAAGGAATACTGGGGTGAAGGTTCTGCTCGTGCTCGTAACTGGCAACGTTATGATATGGGTGGTGATTCTAAACTTTCTTTTGAAGAAGGAGTTGACTCATATGTACCATATGCCGGTAGCTTAAAAGATAATGTTGGTTTAACTTTAAGTAAAATCAAGTCAACAATGTGTAACTGTGGAGCCTTAACTATTCCAGAATTACAAGAGAAAGCAAAAATTACGCTTGTTTCCTCAACTAGTATTGTTGAAGGTGGCGCACATGATGTAGTTTTAAAAGATTCTACATCTGGAAATGGACATCAAAACTAAAACGCGATTAATTCGCGTTTTTTTGTTCATTTTTTTTAATTTCCAACATATATTAAAATAGGTGAGAACATGGCAAATAATATTCGTGAAATCATTACTCAGGCAGTAATTGCTAAAGGGAAAAAAAGAACCCTTAATAAATATCCGTTTTCGATTGAAGGATATGACAAAATTCTAGGGTGTTGGATTACTAACCATCGTTATAACGCAGCTTTTAAAGATGGGAAACCTGTTGTTTTGGGAACTTTTGACGTTCATCTATGGTACAGTATCAATGATGATAGTAGTCTATTGAAGCAAACTGTAAGCTACTTAAACGAATTAGATTTAGTGAAAAAAGAAACCCGAAATTTTGATGAGGGTGATGAATTAATGGTTACCTGTAATCGTGAACCAAAATGTATTAGTGTAAATAAGTTGGAAGATAAAGTTGTCATTGAGATTGAAAAAGAAATCTCATTAAGTGTTGTTGGTAAAACAACAATGCGAGTAGAAACTAAAGCAGAGAATGAGACATGGGATGAATTAGAAAATTTAACAGTCGATGAAAATTTTATCAAATAAAGGCGGAAGCCTTTTTTCTTTTGAGGTTACTTGTGTTATAATGTGATAGTAATTTTTTAGAAGTGAGGTTAATTGATGAAACCAAAATATAGTCCAATGATGATGCAATATTTATCAATAAAAGAAGAAAATCAAGATTCAATCGTTATGTTTAGATTAGGGGATTTCTATGAAATGTTCTTTGACGATGCCATAATGGTTTCTAAAGAATTAGAAATTGCTTTAACAGGGAAAAATGCTGGAGCTCCTGAACGGGTTCCAATGTGTGGGGTACCTTTCCATTCGGCTAGTGGATATATTCAAAAATTAGTTGATAATGGACATCGGGTTGCGATTGTTGAACAGTTAACAGAACCTGGGAAACGAGGAATCGTAGAACGTGGGGTGGTACAGATCATTACTCCAGGAACTATCTTTGATGAATCTCTGACAAATAATAAAAACAATTATATTGCTGCCTTAGAAGAATTTGATTTTACTTATACTTTAGCTTTTTGTGATATCACAACCGGCGAATTTAGTGTGGTCAATATTGAAAAGAAAGAGAAATTATTATTGAATCAGCTAGAAACAATGGCAGTTAAGGAAATTGTCACTTTACCAAATCAAATACGTGAATTTGATGATATTTTATCTTCACCATTTGCACACGATAATTATAATGAAAAGTATGATAAGATTTTTAGCAAAATCAATGATTTAAAACAAATTAAAACAGCGTCATTACTGCTTAATTATTTATTAGATACACAAAAAAGAGAATTGGAACATTTACAGATAATTGAAGAAATTAATAATGAAGATTATGTGACAATGGATCTTTATACAAAAAAAGCTTTAGAACTGACGAGTAGTGCTAAAAGTAATGATAAATATGGAAGTCTATTTTGGCTTTTAGATCAAACTAAAACAGCAATGGGATCACGGATGTTAAAACAATGGATCGAACGACCTCTAATTAATCAAGAACAAATAGAAGAACGTTTGGATATCGTAGAGATCTTTACTAATCATTTTATTCAACGAGAAAGTATTAAAGAAATTCTGAAAGATATTTACGATCTTGAAAGACTATCTTCACGAATTGCTTTTGGAAATATTAATGCTCGTGATCTAAAGTGGATTAGCAGTTCCTTAAAAGTAGTTCCAGAATTAAAAAATCAATTATTATCGTTAGATGAACCTTTAATTAGTGCCTTGGCAGATCATTTTACTGATTTAAGTCACATTACTAATTTGATTGATCAAGCAATTGTTGATAATCCGCCATTAACTGTAAAAGAAGGAAATTTAATCAAGGAAGGATTTAATGAAGAACTTGATGAACTTCGTTATATCCGTGATCATGGTAAACAGTGGTTAGCTCAATTTGAGCAAAATGAGCGTGATAAAACAGGAATAAAAGGATTAAAAGTAGGATATAACCGTGTCTTTGGATATTATATTGAAGTGACTAAAGGAAATCTATCATTAGTTAAAGATGAATTTAATTATACTCGTAAACAAAGTTTATCTAATGCTGAACGTTTTGTGACACCAGAATTAAAAGAGATGGAATCAAAATTACTTAGTGCACAAGATAAAATGATAAAACTAGAATATGCATTATTTACAGAAATTAGAAATTACATAAAAAAAGATGTTCATGCTATTCAGGATGTTGCTAAAATTATTGCTAAAATTGATGTTTTTCAATCATTAGCAATGATTTCTAGTGAGAATAGTTATGTTCGGCCAACTTTCAATCATAATAAAGTGTTTAAAGTAGTTGATGGTCGTCATGGCGTAATTGAACGGGTTATGGCACAAGGAACATATGTTTCGAATGATGTAAATATTGATGCTGCTAATCCAGTGATGTTGATTACAGGACCTAATATGGGTGGTAAATCGACTTATATGCGAACGATTGCTTTAATTGCACTGATGGGACAAATAGGGTGTTTTGTTCCATGTAGCGAAGCTTGTATTCCAATTTTTGATCAAATTTTTACTCGAATCGGGGCTAGTGATGATTTAATTTCCGGGCAGTCAACTTTTATGGTTGAAATGTTAGAAGCTAATAATGCTTTACGCTTTGCAACAGAAAATTCATTGATTATTTTTGATGAGATAGGTCGAGGGACTGCAACTTTTGATGGGATGGCAATTGCTCAAGCTATGATCGAGTATATCGCTGCAAAGATTAAGTGTATTACATTATTTTCAACTCATTATCATGAATTAACATTCTTAGAAGAAAAGAATCTTGGAATTAAAAATGTCCATGCTAGTGCTTCAATTGAAAATGATGATCTTGTCTTTTTATACCGTATCAAACCAGGACGGTCAAATAAATCTTATGGTGTCAATGTTGCTAAATTAGCAAAATTACCAGATGCAGTATTAAATCGTGCTAATGTACTATTAGAAGCTTTAGAGGAAAATAATATTGAGCATCATTTAAGCGATGATACTTTAAAAGAAGCTCCACCAGTAACCGTAAGTGTAGTGGAAAAATATTTAGAAGGTATTGATCCAATGGCGCTTTCACCAATTGATGCTTTATCAACATTGATTGAATTAAAGAAATTAAATGAAAAGTAGGTGATATATTTGCAAAAAATAAGACAGCTAGATGATGTATTGGCTAATAAAATCGCTGCTGGTGAGGTGATTGAAAGACCGGCAAATGTAGTTAAAGAACTAGTCGAAAATAGTATTGATGCAAACAGTACGAAGATAGATGTGATTATTGAAGAAGGTGGATTAAACTTGATTCAAATAATTGATAATGGTGAGGGAATGGTCAAAGAAGATGCCTTACTATGTTTTTCACGTCATGCTACTAGTAAAATCAAAGATGATCAAGATTTGTTTTGCATTCAAACTTTAGGGTTTAGAGGTGAAGCAATTCCTTCGATTGCTTCAATTAGTAATTTTGAATTGAAAACGAGTACAGGAGGAACAGGGACAACTGTTACTTATGAATATGGACGCTTTGTTGAGTGTAATGAAAGTGATAGTAAAAAAGGGACTAATATCAAAGTTGAAAAATTATTTCAAAATGTCCCAGCTCGATTAAAATATATAAAATCGACTAATGCTGAGTTTGCTAATATTCAAACATATTTGGAACGGCTATCTTTATCTCATCCGCACATTGCTTTTATGTTAGTTCATAATGGCAGAACAATTTATAAGACCAATGGAAATGGTAATTTGTTGGAAGTTATCTCGAACATTTATGGATTAAATGTTGCCAAAGCAATGATTCCAGTGGATTTTGAAGATGATGAATTTCATGTGACGGGTTATGTTTCAAAAATTGATGTGAATCGTGCTAGTAAGAATCATATGGTGACAATGGTAAATTCACGGGTAGTTAAAAATAAAGTGAGTGTTGATAGTATTAATAATGCATATCGTCGATATTTAGCTGATAAACGTTATCCAATTGCGATTGTTAATATTGAAATAGATCCTTATTTAGTAGATGTTAATGTGCATCCCTCAAAGCTGGAGGTACGTTTTTCTAAAGAAAGTCAATTACGTGAATTAATTTATCAAGGTGTTAGTGATGCTCTTGCAAAAGTTAATTTGACTTACGATGCGACCGCTGAATATAAAAAAACTAAGGCGCCTTTGAATTTGGAACAACCTAGTCTTGATTTAACTTATGAGTCAGTACCCATTAAAACAATAGAGCAACCACGATTTGAAGCTGATTTTCCTCAAAATGATCAAGAAGTTGTTTTTAAAGACGCATCTTTCGATGATTTTACTTTTGTTAAGGAAGAAACTAGTGAATACATTATCCCCGATCAACAAATTATTGAGACAAAAGTTGAGCCACGTGAAAAATTAATGAAAAAGAAGTTATTTGTTAAAGGACAGGTTCATGGTACATATATAATTTGTGAAGATGAAACAGGAATGTATATTGTTGATCAGCATGCTGGGCAAGAAAGAATCAATTATGAGTATTTTTTGGAAAAATATCAAAATCTTGATCTATCAATGCGGGATTTATTAGTACCGATCACACTTGAATATCCTTTAAGTGAATTTTTGATTATTGAGGAAAGGAAAGACTTATTGACTAAAGTTGGAATTAATCTTGAGGTTTTTGGTAATAGCGGTTATGTAATAAAGCAATTACCGTTATGGATGCAAAATATTGATGAGCAAGTATTTATTGAAGATATGATGACGCAGTTATTAAATGATAATAAAATCGATGTCATCAAATTACAAGATCATGCAATTGCTACGCTTAGTTGTAAAGCTTCATTAAAAGCAAATACACATTTATCAACCGAGGGGATGCAAAATATTATTGATAATTTAATGCGTTGTGATAATCCATACGTTTGTCCGCATGGAAGACCAACAATTATATATTATTCAACTTATGAAATTGAAAAGTTATTTAAGAGGGTCGTGTAATGGAGAAAGTTATTGTTGTAGTTGGTCCGACTGGGGTTGGAAAAACTAGGATGGGCGTTGCTCTAGCTAAGCATTTTAATGGCGAAGTGATTAGCGGTGATTCGATGCAAATATATAAAACAATGGATATTGGAACGGCTAAAGTAACAGATGATGAAATGGAAGGTATTGTTCATCATTTGATTGATGTTAAGGAACCAACTGAAAGCTATAGTGTAAAAGATTTTCAAGATGAAGTTCGTTTAAAAATAAAAGAAATAATATCACGTGGTAAATTGCCGATTATTGTAGGTGGTACAGGATTATATATTAAAGCAGCACTTTATGATTATGAATTTAGTGAAAGTCAAACTAATCATCAAGAATATGTTGAGAAGTATCAAGATTATTCAAATGAAGAGTTATACAATTATTTAATTGAGATTGATAAAGCAAGTGCTAAAGAGCTTCATCCTAATAATCGTCAACGGGTCTTAAGAGCAATTGCAATTTATGAAAGTACAGGGGTAAAAAAAAGTGAAACACTTGCCAAACAAAATCATGAATTAATTTATAATGCTAAATTTATTGGGCTGACATTAGAACGTGAAAGTTTATATCAGCGGATCGATCAACGTGTTGATTTGATGATGGAGCAGGGATTGCTTCAAGAAATAGATGGCTTAATGAAAAAGAATTATACCCGTGAAATGCAAAGCATGAAAGCAATCGGGTACAAGGAATGGTTTGCTTATTATCAGGGAACTCAAACACTTGATGAAACTTTGGAGTTGATAAAAAAGAATTCTCGTAATTATGCAAAGCGTCAATATACTTGGTTTAATAATCAAGTTCCGGTTATTTGGTTTAATGTGAATCTAAATAATTTTAATGAGACGATTAATGCAGTTATCAGTGAATTAGAAGGGTAATTATACCCTTTTATTGTTTATGCAACTGTTAGTTGACAGATTGCCTAGCCGTAGTTTATTGTGATTTGGAATAAAAAAACTATAATCATGGTTGTCAGGAGGAAGAAATAAATGATGTTTAATGACAACTTAAATAAATATCGAAAACAAAAGGGATTGTCGCAAGAGGAATTAGCTTTTCGGTTAGGAGTATCGAGACAATCGGTAAGTAAGTGGGAATCAGGTCAATCTACACCTGAATTAGAACGAATAATTGAAATTGCTGATCTATTTGGTATATCTTTAGATGAATTAATTAGACATGAAAGTAATGATTATGTTACAGTTGACCGTGAAGAATTGAGAAGTGTAGTGCGTCATCTCTTTACTTATGAATATAAGAGTAAATTTAAAATTGGAAATGTTCCATTAATTCATATTAATTTAGGTCGTGGTTTTAGAATTGCGAAAGGAATTATTGCAATTGGCAATATTGCGGTAGGGCTTTTTAGTTTTGGGGCTTTAGCACTTGGTGTATTTAGTCTTGGCGGTCTGGCAATTGGTTTATTGACATTAGCAGGAATTGCTATAGGGGGAATTAGCTTAGGAGGGCTAAGTATTGGCTATTTTGCTGTAGGTGGAATGGCAATAGGAATCTATGCAATTGGAGGTATGGCAATTGCCTCCAAACTCGCAATTGGGGGTATGGCTCATGGTTATGTTGCAATTGGAAGTTCTGCAAATGGTGTTCATACATTAGTTAGCACTAATTGTTCACTAGAAATGATTAGTAATTTTATCTTGCGACAGCATAATCTAAATGCTAAAATAGTTGAATTTTTATTACTCTTTATATATTAAAAGCCGTCTGGAAACAGACGACTTTTTTATTCATCATAAATATTAACAATTTCTCCATTTAAAATTCGATTCATATTTTTTATAGCACAGAAATTACCGCACATACTGCAAGTATCTTCTTTTTCAGGTTTTGCTTGTTGGCGGTATGTACGTGCTTTTTTAGGATCAATGGCTAATTCAAACATTTTTTCCCAGTCTAAATTTTTTCTGGCACAACTCATTTGGTAGTCCAAATCTTTTGCCCCTTTGATACCTTTCGCAATATCGGCAGCATGTGCTGCAATTTTAGATGCGATGATTCCTTCTTTAACATCATTTAGATCAGGGAGACGAAGATGTTCAGCAGGAGTTACATAACATAGAAAAGCAGCACCATTAGCGGCAGCCAATGCACCGCCAATTGCAGCTGTGATATGGTCATAACCTGGGGCAATATCAGTAACTAGTGGACCAAGAACATAAAATGGGGCTCCCTGGCAAATGGTTTGTTGAATTTTTATATTAGCTTCGATTTGATTTAAAGCCATGTGACCTGGACCCTCAACAATTACTTGAACATCTTTTTGCCATGCACGTTTTGTAAGTTCTCCCAAAGTCACCAATTCTTCAATTTGACTTATATCGCCAGCATCTTCGATTGAACCAGGACGGCAAGCATCACCTAAACTTATTGTTACATCATATTTTTGACAAATATCAAGGATTTCATCATAGTATTCATAAAAAGGATTTTCTTGACCAGTCATTTCCATCCAAGCAAAAATAATTGAACCGCCTCGAGAAACGATATTAGTAAGACGCTTATTTTCTTTAAAACGTTGAGCTGTATTTTTATTAATTCCTACATGAATTGTCATAAAATCTACTCCGTCGCGAGCATGCATCTCAACAATATCGATCCATTGTCGAGCAGTAATTTCTTTTAAGGGCTTATGATAATAAACTACAGCATCGTAGATTGGCACTGTTCCAATTATTGCGGGACATTCTTTGGTTAATTTGCGACGGAATTTTTGAGTATCGCCATATGAACTTAAATCCATTATTGATTCAACTCCCATATTGACAGCATCATTAGCTTTTTTAAGTTCCATATCTAAATCTTTCCAGTCTCTAGAAGTTCCAAGATTTACATTAATTTTTGTTTTAAGCATTGAACCAATCCCATTTACATTAATACAGGTATGATACTTATTGGCTGGGATAACAACTTTTCCTTGGGCTATTAGTGTCTTCAATTCTTCAATATTCATTTTCTCTTTAGCCGCAACAATTTTCATTTCAGGAGTAATGATTCCCTTTTTTGCTGCATTCATTTGTGTTGTGTAATTCATTTTTTATCTCCATTCTTTTTTTGTATAGAAAAAGGTTTGGACCAAAATAGGTTCAAACCGAACATAAACAAAAATAGTGGCTAGATCCCTACGTTGGCATTACCCAAATCAGGTTATACAGGTCGAAGTTAGATTACTTCCTCTCAGCCCGCATACGAGCTCCCTTTCTATATAAATAAGTCTACCTTTACTGCACGCAAATGTCAATTTTTATTACTTATTTTGTTGATTTAGTTTTTTTATATCACTGGTACGCCCGTGTTTCAAAATTCTTCGATAATTCTCAGCTAAAGCTTTTTCATAATTACTGGTCATCCATGGTACATAGAACTGTGTATTTCCTAGTTCTTTTGGAAGATACTGAATATATTCCCACAATTCTGGCCGACTATAATCATACTTTTCATCATCTTCTAAACCAACCGGCGTAAGACGTAAGTAAGAAGGGGTTTTTAAAGAACGTTCATTTAGTGAAGTTAACGCAGCATCAATTGCATTTTCACTAGATTTTGATTTTGGTGATAAACATAAATCGATAATTGCACTAGCAATAGGAATTCGAGCTTCTGGAAAACCGATTGTTTTAGCGGCTTGCATAGCAATTACCGTACGCATACACGCATTTGGATTGGCTAAACCAATATCTTCATAAGCAGTTGTGATAAGTCGCCGTTCTAAAGATTCAATATCTTTTGATTCAATCAGTTTAGCAAAATAATACATAGCACCATTAGGATCACTACCACGGATTGATTTTTGCAAACCACTTAATGTATCGTAGTAATTATCTTCGTCTTTATCATAGACAACATTAGTTTTAATAGCAGCAGTTTTCAAATCAGCTTGAGTAATATGATTATTTTCACAAACAATTGTACAAATTTCTAAACAGTTATAACCATAGCGAATATCGCCACTACATAATTTTGCAATACTATGCAATGCTTCTTTTTCAATCGTATATTTGCTGTTTAAACCATTTGGTGAAGTCATTGCCTTATTTAAACCAGCTACAATTTCATCAACAGTTAAAGGTCTAACTTCGAGAATATGACAACGAGAACGAATCGCTGGATTAATTGAATGAAATGGGTTGGCTGTAGTACATCCAGCGACTATTAATAATCCACTTTCCATGTGTGAAAGAAGATCATCTTGGCGCGCTTTATTAAGTCGATGAACTTCATCAATGATTACAAAAAGACTACCACTTAACTTAGCTTCTTCAATAATTGCATCCATTTCTTTTTTATTTCCGGTTGAAGCGTTGAAGATGCGATATGGAATGTCAAGATCATTTGCAAGGGCCATTGCAATTGTTGTTTTGCCACAGCCGGGGCTACCGTATAAAATAATTGAAAATGGATGACTTTTTTGAACAAATTTAGTTAAAATAGCATTTGGTCCAACTAAATGTTGTTGTCCGATTATATCTTTTAAATTTTGAGGTCGCATTCTATTGGCAAGGGTTGATGACATATTATCTTCCTTTCGTTTTTAAAATCAGTTATAATAATTATAACATTTTTAAAGATTGAAAGATAGGTGGATTAAAATGAGATTAGTTGTACAGAAAGTTAGTCAAAGTAGTGTTAAGATTGAAGGAGAAATTGTAGGAGCTATTGATAAAGGATATATGGTTTTAGTTGGGATAACTAATGGCGATGACGAGTTATTAGTTGAAAAGATGGTTGATAAATTAGTGAATTTGAGAATATTTGAAGATGAAAATGATAAATTAAATCTATCTTTATTAGATGTAGGAGGAAGTGTTTTATCAATTTCACAGTTCACATTATATGCTAATTGTAAAAAAGGACGAAGACCAAGTTTTATCGATGCTGCTAAACCAGATATTTCTAGTCCGCTTTATGATTTTTTTAATAAAAAGTTAGAAGAAAAGGGAATTAATGTGGAACGAGGAGTATTTGGAGCAATGATGGAGGTATCATTGATTAATGATGGGCCAGTGACAATTATCTTAGATAGTAATGAGTTATTTTATTAACAAATTGAGTAAACTTATTGATTTTATATTTTTTTACAAAAAAAGACAAAAAAGGCTTTACAAGACAAAAGAGATATGGTAAATTAAATAGGCACTCGAGGAAAGGGACGTAAGGACCGGAGAGAAAAAGCAAAAAAAGTTAAAAAAAAGATTGACTAAAAAGCGAAAAGAGTGTAAGATATTCAAGTCGGCAAAAGAAGCCGGAGAGATCATTGAAAACTAAACAGAATTAAGAAACACACGTCAATATCCAGAAGGAT
>NZ_JAHPYJ010000076.1:0-663 GCF_019041935.1 Erysipelatoclostridium sp. MSK.7.34 | reverse complement strand
AAGGCAATATGTAATTATTTATTCTTTCTTCATAGCTAATCATAGTATTATGTCTAACATACATTCTTTTAAAAGATAAATACTCATTAATAATTTCGTTAAATTTTATTTTATTCATTACTTTACCTCCCACAAAAAAAGTACTCATTTTCAGAGTACATTCAATTAATTTTTTCATCATTATTTTCATATACAACTTCCATGAAATCTTCAATCCTACATCCTAACGTTTTACAGATAAGATCTATGTGTTCAAGATTTATTCTTTCTGCAAACTCCCAATATATTTCATTTATTGTTGCAGGCCGTATTCCGGTTCTACGAGCAAGTTCTAACTGACTTATTCTTCTTTCACCCAGCAGTTTTGATAAATATATTTTTATCATCTGATATGCACCCTGGAATAATTCTATCATTATTTGAAATTTTAATAGAAAAATGAAAAAAAATTACGTATTACGTAATTTTTATTGACATTAATAATTTTTTATGATCAGTTCCTTATATTTGCAATTTTTGTTAGAAAGATTATTATTTCTTTCTATTTCTTCGATATATAAACCTTTATATAATTCCTTAATGTACGGATCATTATTATACGATAAAATAAACCTCCCTCTAATTTCCTTTAATATTCTTGCAAGCTCTTTATGATCTTCTACA
>NZ_JAHPYJ010000075.1:0-664 GCF_019041935.1 Erysipelatoclostridium sp. MSK.7.34 | reverse complement strand
AAGGCAATATGTAATTATTTATTCTTTCTTCATAGCTAATCATAGTATTATGTCTTACATACATTCTTTTAAAAGATAAATACTCATTAATAATTTCATTAAATTTTATTTTATTCATCACTTTACCTCCCACAAAAAAAGTACTCATTCTCAGAGTACATTCAACTACTTATTTTTATCATTATCTTCATATACCACCTCCATAAAATCCTCAATTTTGCACCCTAACATTTTGCAGATAATGTCTATATGTTCCAGACTAACTCTCTCTGCAAACTCCCAATAAATTTCATTTATTGTTGCCGGCCGTATTCCTGTTCTTCGTGCTAGTTCTATTTGACTTATTCGTCTTTCACCAAGTAGTTTTGATAAATGGATCTTTATCACTCATACACACCCTGGAATAAATTCTATCATTATTTTAGAGCGGGATAGAAAAATGAAAAAAAATTACGTATTACGTAATTTTCCTTGACATTAATAATTTTTTATGATCAGTTCCTTATATATGCAATTTTTGTTAGAAAGATTATTATTTCTTTCTATTTCTTCGATATGTAAACCTTTATATAATTCCTTAATGTACGGATCATTATTATACGATAAAACAAACCTCCCTCTAATTTCCTTTAATATTCTTGCAAGCTCTTTATGATCTTCTACA
>NZ_JAHPYJ010000074.1:0-664 GCF_019041935.1 Erysipelatoclostridium sp. MSK.7.34 | reverse complement strand
GTTAAAACAAATATTCCTTTATTTTTCCAGAGGTTAAATGAATAATAATCTACATTTGCTAAAGCACATATCCTGCTCATATGAAAATATTTTGATTTTTTCAACAGCTCCCTTTTGGATGACTCAAATTCACTGTCTTCAAAAGTATATTTCCTTTTTTTACCGTTCTCTTTTATAATAACTTCTGGATATTCAAATTCATTATCATCCATAAACTCATCAAGCTGATCCTGATTACTAACTCTTGTTATTAATTTATCGTTTAGATCATAAATCTCAATCATTCTTTTATCCCCCAAAAAACATTTTTTATAACAGCTGTACGGTATTTATGATGTTGGAAAAGCATTTTTACATAAGATATTTCCTTTTAAACACTCTGAATTTTTCCATAAAAGAATTGAATTCATCATTAGAAATCTGTTCGTCTTTTTCGATTTTTTCAATAGTCGGTCTGCACTCTTCCATCATTAGTTTTATATGAGCAACCGCCTTGTCATTTCCTCTACTCAATTTTATAAGATAATCATACAGTTTGTCATATAAATCATCATTCATAAACTGACTAAAATACTGACAGTTTTTCACGTCTATAATATTAATTAAGTTTCTTGCTATAATTTCTCTGTCTCTCACAATAATCACCGTTTAATATTATCGCATA
>NZ_JAHPYJ010000073.1:0-668 GCF_019041935.1 Erysipelatoclostridium sp. MSK.7.34 | reverse complement strand
AAAGCATCTGTTCGTTTTTTATCTTCATCACTGAATTCTGCTTTATTTCCATTAACTTCTACATAAATTTTATCTGTGTAATCTGGTATATTTTCAGTTATTAACTGTGTCTTATCATTAGTATTATTAGTACCTGCAGGCTCAGATTCAGCTGTTGAACAGCCAGATAGTGTTGCGACCAGTATCAGATTAATATTAGTATTACTTTTTTCACTAGAAATGTACCCTCCATTTTTACAATAAAATCAGCCATTTTGGCTTAGTCATTATCATTTAAATACCAAGTTCTTTTTTTATTCCATCCTGGAGTATTTTAGAAAAATTAAGTTTCTTTTTCATTCCAGCTTCGTTAAGCCACCAGGGAATCTGTATTCCATTTAATATTATCTAAAATCAACTAACTAATCTAACTTTTACACTAGATATTATATCATACCTTTCAGTATTTTTATCCGTTTATAATTACATAATTTTCTTTATTTGCTCTATCATAATTATATCTTTTTCTTCAAGATTTTTCAATTGATTTATTTTCTCTAAAAAATCTACTATAATATTTGCCAATGTTACGGAATATGAGTTATATATACTAGCTTGATTATCAATTTTATCCACGATTTCTCCTTCTTTACTAGGAAACATATGCGAATATCTGTTAAGTGTCTGAT
>NZ_JAHPYJ010000072.1:0-688 GCF_019041935.1 Erysipelatoclostridium sp. MSK.7.34 | reverse complement strand
ATAAAAATGGAATTTATTATTGATACTGTGAATTTAGAGGAAATTAAAGATGCTATAGATCATATGCCAATCGTAGGAGTGACAAGCAACCCTTCTATTGTAAAAGCAACTGCACCAGAAAACTTCTTTGATCACATGAGAAAAGTAAGAGATATTATTGGAACAGATAGAAGCTTACATGTTCAAGTGATTTCTAAAAATTGTGATGAGATGGTTAATGAAGCACATCGAATTTTAAAGGAAATTGATAATCGAGTTTATGTGAAGATTCCTGTATCATATGAAGGAATCAAAGCTATCAAGATTTTAAAAGCAGAAGGCATCAATGTTACAGCAACTGCTGTTTACGACCTGATGCAGGCATATATGGCATTGGCAGCCGGAGCTGATTATATTGCTCCATATGTTAATCGAATTGGGAACCTTGGTAGTGATCCGTTTGAATTAATCAATGAGTTGTCAAATCGAATCGTGATGGATGATTATGATTGTAAGATTTTAGCAGCCAGTTTCAAAGGTGTCCAGCAAGTAAGAGATTCTTTTAATAGTGGAGCCCAAGCAATTACAGCACCAGTCAGTGTTCTAAAAGCGATTTTTAATAATCCAAATATTGAAAAAGCTGTAGATGATTTTAATCAAGACTGGTATAGTGTTTATGGAGAAAATAAAGGAATTTGTGATTTATAAA
>NZ_JAHPYJ010000071.1:0-751 GCF_019041935.1 Erysipelatoclostridium sp. MSK.7.34 | reverse complement strand
CAAAGGCAGTCCCGGATGTCCTGAATTTGCCTTTTCAACAGTATCAGCGCATAATGCTCTAATGGTACTGACTGTTTTTCTATCAACTGCTTCCATATTAGCCTCCAAATACTGCTCGATAGTCTTTTTGGAATTTTTCAATCCCCTCAGCAGTCAAAGGATGTTTCAGCATTTGTTCAATAACACTGTAAGGAACAGTTGCCAGATCCGCTCCGGCTTTAGCACATTCGATAACATGACAGGCGTTTCTGACACTGGCTGAGATGATCTGCGCTTTGATATCATGCGTTTTGAATATTGCGGCAATATCTCTGATCAGCTGCAGTCCGTCCATCGAGATATCATCGATTCTTCCAACAAATGGAGAAACATAGGTTGCTCCGGCTCTGGCTGCCAGGATTGCCTGCGGAACATTAAAAATCAATGTCAGATTTGTTTTGATCCCTTCACCAGACAGTACCCGGCATGCCTTCAAGCCCTCAGCAGTAGTTGGAAGCTTAACAACCATATTCTTATGGATTTTTGCAATTTCCCGGCCTTCTTTGATCATGCCTTCAGCATCAACAGTTGTGGCTTTGACTTCTCCGCTGATAGGACCGTCAACAATTGCAGCAATCTCCTTAATTACCTCATTAAAGTCTCGACCTTCTTTAGCAATAATAGAGGGATTGGTAGTAACACCACAAATAACCCCCATATCATTTGCTTTTTTTATTTCTTCGACATTAGCCGTATCTAAAAAAAATCTCAT
>NZ_JAHPYJ010000070.1:0-783 GCF_019041935.1 Erysipelatoclostridium sp. MSK.7.34 | reverse complement strand
GTGATGTTGATAACAAAATTATCAACTTATATGCCCGTGGTATGTCTACAAGAGATATCAGTGATACTGTTAAAGATATTTACGGTGTAGAAGTTAGTGCAGCTATGATAAGTAAAATAACAGATAAAATTATCCCTAAAGCTTTACAATGGCAAAACAGGCCATTAGATATGTATATCCAATAGGCTTTATTGACTGTGTTCATTTTAATGTTAAAACAGATAATATGGTTACCAAAAAAGCTGCATATGTTGTTTTAGGAGTTAATGAGAATGGATATAAGGAAATATTTGGTATTTGGATCGGCGAAAACGAAACAGCTAAATTCCAGCTATCAGTACTAACTGATTTAAAGAATAGAGGAGTTAAGGATATATTGATTATTTGCAGTGATGGTCTTTCAGGTATTAAACAAGCAATTGAATCAGCATTCCCAAATACAGTACAACAAAGATGCATAGTTCATCTAATTAGAAATTCATGTAAATACTTGAGTTATAAAGACAGAAAAGAATTCTGTAAAGATCTAAGAACAGTATATACAGAATCTACAAGTGATAAAGCATTAGAAGCACTGGATAAGTGTAAGGGTAAATGGGGAGATAAATATCCGTATGCATTTAAGCCATGGGAAGAAAACTGGAATGAAGTTTGCAGTATGTTTAATTATGTTCCAGAACTAAGAAAAATCATGTACACAACGAATGCAATTGAAAGTTTAAATAGTGCATTTAGAAAGTTTACTAAAATAAGAACAGTATTCCCAACAGATGAAAGTTTATT
>NZ_JAHPYJ010000069.1:0-812 GCF_019041935.1 Erysipelatoclostridium sp. MSK.7.34 | reverse complement strand
AATAAAAACCACGCCTAAAAGACGTGGTTTTCTCTGAGGCTATAAGCCTATGTTGCTTGCTCGCGTCTCAAGGCGCTGCTTTCTCTTCGTTCAAGCTATCGCTTTTGACTCTCGCCATCCCTCAAAGGGATTTATTTCCTCCTTTCTCCTTTTGTTATCTTCTTCTCTCTTTTTTGTTTTCTTTCTTCATTTCTTTATCTTCAAATGGATTTTGATATTCTTTTACACTCAATTTATCCATTGCTATATCATGTCCCTCTTGTTCCCTTATATATTTTGCGACTGTTTGATCATTTAGTCCTACTGTACTCACATAATATCCTTCTGACCAAAAATGTCTATTTCCATATTTATATTTCAAATTTGCATGTCGATCAAATATCATTAATGCTGACTTACCTTTCAAATACCCCATAAATGATGATACACTTAACTTTGCTGGTATCATTACCAACATGTGTACATGATCTGACATCAAATGCCCCTCTATAATTTCCACCCCTCTATATTGACATAATCTTATTATTATTTCTCTTATATCATTTCTAAGTTGATTATATATCACTTTTCGTCTATACTTTGGTGTGAAGACGATGTGATATTTACACATCCACTTCGTATGTGCCAATGAATTTGTTTTTTGTGCCATACTTAATCACCTTTCCTTTCTTATAATGACAGCTTGAACAACTCCATTATATCGGAAAGGTGATATCTTTGTATAACTTCTTTATTGCTCCACCCGCATAGCAGGTGGTTTTTTATTTCGCATACTTCGTATGCTCAACTGACTTAAGTCTATATGTTCAAAT
>NZ_JAHPYJ010000006.1:0-142674 GCF_019041935.1 Erysipelatoclostridium sp. MSK.7.34 | reverse complement strand
TTTTTTATTTCGCATACTTCGTATGCTCAACTGACTTAAGTCTATATGTTCAAATTTTCAATTTGAACAGGTAACAAAAAAATTGGCACTAAAAGTGCCAATATATATCTAAGACATTATCTAGTTCATCTTCTAATAAATCATCATCATCCATACTACTCAATTATCTTCTTTAATTTTTTTTCAAATTCACGGCGTGGGAACATTACAATCGCTCCGCATCCCAAACATTTAATTTTAATATCTGCACCCATTCTAATAATTTGCCATTGTGTTGACTTTTTGCATGGATGAGCCTTCTTCATTTCAACAATATCATTTAATTTATATTCCATATTAGTCACCATTTCTATGATAAAAAGCTTCAATTGTATTTTTCATTAACATTGTAATCGTCATTGGTCCAATTCCCCCTGGAACTGGAGTAATTGCTGACACTTTGTCTTTAACATCATCAAAATCAACATCACCGCATAATTTGTTATTTTCATCACGATTAATTCCTACATCTAATACTACTGCACCATCTTTAACATACTCGTGATTAAAGAATTTCGGTTTCCCTATTGCTGCAATAAGTACATCAGCACGTGAACAAACTGCCTTTAAATCTTTTGTCTGACTATGTGCAATTGTAACAGTTGCATTTTTTTGTAAGCACAATAAGGCTACCGGCTTACCAACAATATTACTGCGCCCAACAATTACTACTTCTTTACCCGCCAAATCATAATTAATTTCTTCTAATAAAACCATCATCCCTTTTGGTGTACAAGGAACCAAACTATGTTGTCCTAAAAATAATTTAGCCACATTTTCGGGATGAAAACCATCAACATCTTTACTAGGAACAATCGCATCTAAAACTTTTTCTTCATTAATATGCTGTGGCAATGGTAATTGCACTAAAATTCCATCAACAGTATCATCATTATTTAAATCATTAATTTCTTGTAATAATTCGATTTCACTAAAAGATGCATCATGTCTCAAGATTTCTGATTCAATCCCAATATACTGACAACCTCTTTCTTTGTTCCTAACATATGTCTGACTAGCTTGATTATCCCCTACTAGTATTACAACCAACTTAGGTAGACGTGGATATGTTTCTTTTATCTTACTTACTTCTTCCTTTAATTGATCCTTTATTTTTACAGATATTTCTTTACCACTAATAATCACTACTCAAATCCCCCTTTAATTATTATTTCAATTATACCAAAATATAAACTTGTTGCAACTCTTAGTCCAACTGATCTAAATATTCTTGATACTCTTTCAAAATAATTTCAAGTTCTTCAAAAGTATTAATCTTAGATAATTCATTTTTCACACGAGCTGAAGACTTTAATCCCTTGATATACCATGGCGCATGGCCACGCATTTGAAACATAGCAACCTTTTCTGGTTCAATTTCCATTAAACGTCGTGCGTGTGCTAAACACTGCGTAATTTTTTCTTGATAAGTAGGTTCACTAATTGTTTCACCAGTTTTTAAAGACTCTACAACCTGTTTAATCAACCATGGATTTCCTAAGGCCGCACGACCAATCATAACTGCATCAACTTTTGTTTCTTCAAGCATTCTTTTAGCATCCTCAACACTCTTGATATCGCCATTGCCAATTACTGGGATTTTCACAGCTTCTTTGACTTGACGAATTATTTCCCAATCAGCATGACCTTCATACATTTGCGAACGAGTTCTACCATGAATTGCAATAGCACTAGCACCAGCCTTCTCAATTAGTTGAGCAACCTCAATTGCATTAATATGTTCTTTATCAAAACCACTACGTATTTTTACTGTAACAGGTTTAGTTACATTATCAACGACACCTTTAACAATCTCATAAATTTTATCAGGATATAATAATAATTTACTACCAGCATCGGCCTTTAAAACCTTATTTACTGGACATCCCATATTAATATCAATAATGTCACAATTAGCATGTTTATCGATATATTTGGCTGCTTGAACCATTGTTTCTACTTCACCGCCAAATAGCTGAATACTAACTGGATGTTCGCCATCATCTACTTGTAACATTTCTATTGTTTTAGCATTTCCATAACATAGCGCTTTATCACTAACCATTTCCGAATAGACAAGTCCGGCACCAAAATCTTTAATAATTTTACGAAAAGCCATATTAGTAATCCCTGCCATTGGTGCCATTACTACTGGATTTTCTATTTCTACATTTCCTATTTTAAACATTATGTCACTCCTCAAAAGTATCTTATCAATAAATTAAAAAAAAAGAAATATAAATGTATAAAATATTTCTTCATAGCCATACTATTTATAGATAACTTACCCTTCCCCGCTATTTTCCTCCCCGAAATAGACGTAAGTTATCGAGTTAGTTATATTCCTAAATATGTTGGTTTCCAACAAAAAAAGAAAGGCTTCCCCCGCCTTTCTTTTTATTTTTCTTTACAAGTAAGTCCACCTTTTTCTTGTTCTTTAATTGTTTCTTCTAAAGAAATATACACGATTTTCTTATCACTATCAGTAGTTGTAACTAATTTAGCTTTTTTAAGTTCATCAAAATCAGCTTCACCATAATCTAATTCAATTTTAAGAATAATTTTTTCACCATCTACAGTATATTTAGCTGAACCACCTTTTAATGAATCATAATCAACATTAATAGATTTCACTTTAGGAAGCCAATAAGTATCAATTGGTGTACTTTCAGTTACATAACCAGTAAAATCATAAGTAACTGTACTTTTCATGACATCAGTTTTATCACCAGTTGCTTCGATCGTAACTTCAGCTGCTGTCATTTCATCAATATTTCCTTTACAAATAGTAGTGGTTTTTTCTTCTCCACCACATCCTGTTAATAGCAATGCCAGTAACATTACACTTAATAGTTTTTTCATTTGATTTTCCCTCACTTTATTTGTCTATACCATTATCATAGCACAAAATTTACCTAAAAAATACCATAATAGTACATTTGTAGCAAAATAATCACATAAAATTACAAAAAATAGAATAGTTTTCACTATTCTACTATAATCTATTTTTAATTTCTTTTAATTCTTCTTCACTAAATTGATATTTTTTATTACAAAACTGGCAACTTAATTCACAACCATGATCCTCATCAATCATCGCTTGTAACTCATCCTTACCAACTGTAATCAAAGCCTTACCCATTTTCTCTTTTGAACAATCACATTTGAAAAACAAATCTTGTTTTTCAGTAATCTCCACATCATCAAATAGCTGCTTTAATATCTCTTCAGGACTTTTCCCTTCATTGATCAACTTAGATACCGGCGGACATTGAGCGACAACTTTTTCGATATAATCAATATCTTCTTCAATAGCCTCAGGTAATAATTGAATAATAAATCCACCTGAAGCAAGCACTTCATTAGTATCATTTACTAGTACCCCAACCGATACAACTGAAGGAGTTTGTTCACTAACTGCAAAGTAGTAACCAAAATCATCACCTATTTCCCCAGTTTGTAGTGGAACTGATCCCGTAAACGGTTCTTTTAAACCCATATCACGAATTACTTGTAAAGTTCCTTCATGTCCAACTGCTACACCAACTGCTAATTTACCAGTATCATTATAAGTATAATGCACTTCTGGGTTAGCAACGAATCCTTTAATATTTCCATCACCATTAGTAACCGTCATCATAGTTCCAATTGGACCGCCACCATTGATCACAACTGTCATTTTCTCTTGATTCTTGTTCATTTTTGCCATCATCAAAGTAGCTGACATCATTCTCCCGATTGCTGCAGAAGCAGTAGGCCATAAATTATGATGTTTGCGAGCCTCATCTACTAAATTAGTCGTTTTACAAGCAAAAACGCGACAGTTTTTACTATTAACTAAACCTCTAACTAAATAATCTTTCATATATTCTCCTTATAAAAATACCATCAATGATGATAATATCATTGGTATTATCATACACAAAATAATAAAATAGATAAATATTTTTCTTTTCTTGTTGTTCATCATTTACCTCACATATGAAAAAAAGCGGATACCGCTTTTATTTCATATCATCTAATAGATCATCAGCATCATCAAACGATGGTGTTGTTGTACTTGAAGCATTAGAATCATTTGATGAATCATCATTAGAGCTACTATCAACTGTTCCATCATGACGATCTAACATCTTACCTGTATTAAATAATGCTTCAATTTGTTCACCAGCTAATGTTTCATATTCTAATAAAGCATCAGCAATAATTACTAATTTATCTTTATTAGCCTCAATAATTTCTTTTGCCTGTGCATAGCATTCATCGATGATCTTACGAACTTGAACATCAATTTCATAAGCAATTTGCCCAGAATGAGAATTATTGTGTTGTGTATAGTCGCGTCCCAAGAAAACATTTCCTTGTTCAGAATCATATTTGATTGGACCAAGTTCTGACATTCCCAATTCAGTAACCATCATTCTTGCAATTCTAGTTGCTTGTTCAATATCGTTATGAGCACCGGAACTTACATCACCAAAGAAAATTTCTTCAGCTACACGACCACCCATAAATCCAGCAATATTAGCTTCTAATTGAGTCTTAGTTTGGAAATATGTTTCTTCTTTAGGCGTCATTAAGTTATAACCCCCAGCTTGGCCACGTGGCACAATAGTTACTTTTTGAACTTTGTTGGCAGCTTCTAAAGTTAAACCTAACACAGCATGTCCAGCTTCATGGTATGCAACTAGACGGCGTTCTTTTTCACTATATTTACGAGATTTTTTCGCAGGTCCACCCATAACACGGTCAACTGCTTCATCAATATCATCCATTGAGATTACTTTGTGATCTTCACGAACTGCTAATAAAGCAGCTTCATTTAAAACATTTTCTAGTTCAGCCCCTGAGAATCCAGGAGTTCTTTGTGCTATATTACTAAAATCTACATCGGGAGCAAATTTTTTGTTCCGCGCATGAACTTTTAAGATTTCAGTACGAGCATTCTTATCAGGATTAGCTACCTGAATTTGACGGTCAAAACGACCTGGTCGTAATAATGCTGGATCTAATACATCAGCACGGTTTGTTGCCGCTAAAATGATGATCCCTTCATTACCACTAAATCCATCCATCTCAACTAACAATTGGTTAAGAGTTTGTTCACGTTCATCGTGTCCACCACCCATACCAGTACCTCTTTGACGCCCAACAGCATCAATTTCATCGATAAAGATAATACATGGCGCAGTTTGTTTAGCCTTTTTGAACATATCACGAACACGACCAGCACCGACACCAACGAACATTTCTACGAATTCTGAACCAGAAATTGAATAATAAGGCACACTAGCCTCACCAGAAACGGCTCTTGCTAATAAAGTTTTACCAGTACCTGGTGGCCCCACAAGTAATACCCCTTTTGGAATACGAGCCCCCATTTGAGCGAACTTTTTCGGATTTTTCAAGAATGCTACTAATTCTTTTAATTCCTCTTTTTCTTCATCAGCACCAGCTACGTCAGCAAATCTAGTTGTTTGGTTTTTTTCTAACTTAGCTCTAGAGTTACCAAAATCAAAGGCTTTAGCATTTCCGCCACCTTGACCCATCATCTTGAAGATAAAGAACATTCCTCCAAGTAATAATACATATGGTAAAATACTAATAATGACCTTCATAAATACACCACGATCATTAGCATCAACAATCGTAGTTTCAATACCCTTTTCATTTAACAATCCAGTTAATGATTGCATTTCAGCTTCAGTATTAGGAATCGTAGTTGTAAATTCATACTCTGTTGATTTACCATCTACTTTCTTTGTATACTTCCCACTTACATCAACGACTAAACTTGAAGGAACAATTTCTACTTCCTTAATTTTTTCGTCTTGGACTACTTCCACGAATTCACTATACTTAATCTCTTTACTATTACCCTGATTCATATAGGTAACAAGTCCACCGATTAAGAATAATAGAACTACCCATGGAAGAATCGATTTTAATAATCCATTCTTATTACTCATATACTCTCCTTACTTATAACAATCTTCTTTTAATATTCCAACATATGGCAATTGACGATATCTTTCATTAAAGTCAAGTCCATAGCCTACTACAAAAGCATTAGGGATTTTAAATCCCACATAATCGGCCTTCATTTCAAAAACCCGACCCTCTTCTTTATCTAACATAGTGACAATTTTAACACTATTGGCTTTACGTTTTAATAGCATCTCTTTAACATTAAATAACGTCTTTCCAGTATCTAAAATATCTTCAACGATCAAGACATTTTTACCACTGACATCTTCCTTTAAATCTTGCTTAACAACTAATGTCTTGGATTCAACACCCTCATAACTACTTACATTCATATAGTCGAAAGTAACATCAGTATTTAAATATTTTGATAACTCCGCCATAAAAGGGACTGAACCTTTTAATAAACCAACTAATAGGACTTCTTTCCCCTCATAGTCTTTATCAATGATTGCCCCTAATTCTTTACATTTAGCACTAATTTGATCTCCACTGATCAAAATTTCTTTTATATCCTTATGCATTATCTCACTCCTAGTCGTATATGTTTCTAATTTTACCACATATATATTGGGTTTTGAATATAAATACCCAATATTTTTTGCAAGATGTGGCACAAGAATTATCATTCCTTGGCTATTTTCAACAATTGGCCAAGTATCCCGCTTACTTTTAGGAATTTTATTGTCAATAAACAATCGCGAAACCTTTTTTGTTCCACCAGCAGTAACAATAACATCACCAGGACGTGCCGATCTAATCGTAATTGGGAAATCTTCTTTACTCACATAGACGCCTTCATTTAAATGACCTACTTCACTTAAATAAAAGTGCTCATGCTTATCATAAACTAAATGTTCATATTTTAAACAATAGCTATGGTTATTTTTCAAATTAGAAACACATATATTATCATACTCTTTTATGAACCTAATATTAACAGGCAAATCCATATTAATATTTGGCTTATTACTTTTTATTTGTTTAATAATTTCTTTAATCAAAGCATTGCTGATCAAAGGGGGATAAACAACTTCTTTTAAAATTTCATAAATAAATCCATCTAACAGCTCTTTAGGAATACAAGTATAATCAATTTTATTTTTTTGATGATATAAATCAAGATAAATTTGTAATTGTTTTAGCTTACTAGCATATCTTTGATTATGTTCTTGTGCCCACTTAAGTAATTTCTCTATTTTTTCTTCATCATAATCTTTCAAAGTAACATTTCGAACATAATCACGAGTAAACTCAGTTTGAAAATTTGTATAATCATCACGATATTCAACATTATGACCATGACAATAGTCTCTTAAAAACTGTTTTCGTACCGCTAAGCACGGTCTAATTACAGTTACTCCAAATACTTCACTGATTTCTTGGATTCCCAGATATCCCTTAGTGTTATGGCGCTGTAACTGCATTACAATATTTTCAATAACATCATTTTGATGGTGGGCCAAAACCACTTTTTGGGTTTGATATTTCATTCCAATTTCTAAATAAAATTGATAGCGTAGCCGCCGAGCTTGATCTTGGAAATTATCCGGTCCGTAAACTTGTTTATCAATTTCTCGAACATAACAAGGCAAATCATATCGGTGACAATATGCTTCAACTGTCTGTTGATCTAGGTCACTATCTTCGCGTAAATGATAATTGACGTGACATACGATTATTTGGTAACCAGCTTGATTCATCATGTCTAATAATGCCATCGAATCACAGCCCCCTGATACCCCAAGGATATACAGCTCCTGCATTTTCAGCAAATCTTTAAAACTATCCATTTAATCACCTCAATATCTTTACCATTATATCAAATAATTATTAATTTAACATATCATTTTCGTGACTTTTTCACTAATCAATTAGTAAAAGACGTCATTTTTAAGGACGCCTTCTTTTAAAATTACTTCTTTTTGTCTTACTATTCTTTTTTATGTTATTTGTTCTTACTGATGACTTTTTTTGTCCTTGTTTCAAGTGCTTAGCTTTATCACGTGATTTTTGTGTTTCACCCTTTTTTTTACTTTTATGTTTCTTTTCTGGTATTGATAAATCTTTCATTGGGTAATAAGGGTTATCCACCACCGGAATATCTTGGTTAATAAATTTTTGAATATCTTTTAATAATGCCTTTTCTTGAAAACTACAAAATGTAATTGCTTCTCCCGATGCTCCAGCACGAGCAGTTCGGCCGATCCGATGAACATAATTTTCTGCTTGATCAGGTAAATCAAAATTAATAACATGTGTTAATTCATCAATATCGATCCCTCGAGCAGCAATATCACTAGCAACAAGAACTCGAACTTTATCATTTTTGAAGTTATTTAATGCTCGAACACGTGCATTTTGAGATTTATCACCATGGATTCCCTCACAAGTTATTTGCGCCTTAATTAGTTTCTTACATAAAGTATCCACATTTCTTTTTGTCCTAACAAAAACAATTGCATTATATATTTGAGGATTTTCTAATAACTTGATCAATAACTTAGCTTTATTTACTTTATCAACAAAGTATAGCGATTGATTAATTTTTTCTACTGTAACATTACCACTGCTTATCATGATTTTAAGCGGGTCATTCAGTAGATCACTAACCAGGTGTTTAATTTCATCAGGTAAGGTTGCTGAAAATAACATAGTTTGATGACGACGAGGAATAAATCTTAAGATCTTACGAATATCTTTAATAAATCCCATATCCAACATACGATCTGCTTCATCTAAAACTAAGTATTCTACATGTTTTAAATCCACCAATCCTTGATTATAAAGATCAATCAGTCTTCCTGGCGTGGCAATCAGCACGTCGATCCCACGATTAATTTTAGTAACCTGACTACCCTGACGAACCCCACCAAAGATAACTGCTGATTTTAAATTAACCTGCGGATTCATTGCCTCAAAAGTCTCATTGATTTGAATTGCTAATTCACGAGTCGGAGCCAAAATCAGTGCTTTAATAGTTCGTGGATACTTTTCGCTTTCATCACGTAAATATAATTTTTGTAAAATCGGTAAAGCAAAAGCTGCTGTTTTCCCTGTTCCAGTCTTGGCACATCCAAAAATATCTCTTCCCGAAATAATTGCTGGAATTGCCTGTTCTTGAATCGGTGAGGGGATATCATATTTCATTTCTTTTACTGCATTTAATAATGGTTCAATTAATTCTAATTCACTAAATTTCATCTATTTCTCTCTCTTAATCGTTTTTTGCAGTATAACACATTTATTCTAAAATAACTAATTTTATTCACAATTCCATAAATTAACCTCATCTAATAGAAATTTCAGCTAAATTCTCACTATCTTTTTATACTTTTTGAAATATAGATATTTTAAAATTTTGCTTTAATAATACTAAAAATAGCCTTTATTATTTAGCAGTGTATTACCATGAAAATAGAAAAAGAAACAGAGAATTAGCTTAAACAGTAAAAAATATTCAAACAAAATAAAAGTCGTTATGGAGTGTGTAGGGTCTATCGAGAACTTCTTAACTGTGCTTACCAGATAAATCATAAACGTGTCCATCACATTATGTACAACTTAGGATTATTCAGTAAGATTGTTGACAATACCATAGATAGAAATTTTGGTACAACTGATGTTTCCTAGTTTAATTTTTTTTGAAAATTAAAGAATAAAATGTATTATGAAAATGAATTTAAATGTTTTGAAGAATTTGCAGTTGTTATAGATGAATATATAGATCATTACAACAACCAAAGAATTCAAGAAAAACAAAACGGATATCTCCTGTAAGATACAAGGAAACATCCATATGTATTGCCTAGTTCATAAATAAACATGTCCAAAATTATGGGTACATATCGCTGATTCATTCAAACTAATGAAGTCCACTAAATTAATTATTTACCACTTTAATAACTATAATACTTATATCATCTAAATTATTTTTCTCTAATACTTGATCCATTAAAAAAGTAGCTATTTCTTGTGGGTGCTGATCACAATATAAGTGAACATTATCATTAACGATCTGTTCAAAATCATTTCCTGTTCCATCACTTGACATAATAATTAAATCATTATTTTTTAGCGGCATCTCATAACTAACCATTTTTAATTTAGAAACAACTCCAACTGGTAATGAATTAGTTGCAATTTTTTCAACCATTCCACTACGAATATGATAACTTGGATTAGCACCATATTTGATTAACTTCATTCGGGCATTAGCAAGATTAATATTACATAGATCTAAAGTCGTAAACATGTCGTTACGATTTTTTATTTTTAATAAAGCATTAATTGAATCAATTGTATCTTTTAATCCAATTCCATTTAAAATTAATTTTGATAGTACTTCTAATGTCAACTTACTTTCATTAGCAGCCATCTTGCCTTGACCCATTCCATCACTCAATGCTAAATAATGAAGATTATCTTGATGGAACGCGCTAAACGAATCACCACAATTAAGAGGCTCTAAAGCATATTGCTGAAAACCATACTGCAATGAATAATTTTGTTGATGTTTTAAAACTAATGACGTGTAACCAAGATGATGCATTGAATCCTTTAGAGAAACTATTTCTAATGTTTCATTTAAATATGACTCTACTATTGGAACTAGTTCATTAACAACCTCCTCCTCACTAATATCCATTAATCCTAATTCTAAAGTATAAACATTATTACCGATTTGATGACGGTATAAATATGTAATATTAAATTGATAGCCTAATAAATGCTCTTTTAAACTATCATCATTTAATGGCGTTTGTTCTAAAGAATTGCTAAAATTATCAAACACCTCACTCAATAACGAAAATTCATAAAACAAATCTTTCTTTAAATGCGAATTTTCCTGATTAACTCTTTTTATCTTTTCATAACTATCCTTATATTCACTGATACTCTTTAAGAAGCGATTTGGACTAATGCAATTACTATTAATATAGTTAATATCTTCTTTTGTGTAGTTAGTCTTAAATCCTTTATTAATCAATTTTCCTAATCGACTTACACTCCCATCACGATAAAAACATAAATCCCGACTAGGACATTTGGAACATACATCCTCATAAACATAGCCAACAAACTCACCGACATTTACATTACGATTTGCTTCTTGAAAGATATCTGTTAATTGTTTAAATAAAGAGGCGAATGTGGTAGCACGTTGAATTAATTTGTTTCGACTTGTGATATTTTTAAAATCATCACTAAGTAATTTAGGCTTATGTTTAAAGGTAGGTACAAATAAAAACAACGTTGCGCTTACTACAATAATAAAACTATGATAGTAATAATCATATGTAATAAAGAAAGGGAGAACTAGATGACTTACAAGATAAACGGTTGAACAGACTAATTTATTTTCCGGCTTATACATAAAGAAAATACTAAAAGGAAGGATTAATGATAGTATTTCCTCTTTTAATAAGGGATTAATAAACATTAATATGATTGATATATATAGAATCGTAGGCATGGTACTATTAATTCCTAAATAATAGACACTTAGTAATAAATAGAACCTTAGTAATATCATCATATAGACTTGATTGAGCTCAACTAATGAAATGATGGCTAACATTATCATTGTTGAAAGAATCATCATCCGTTTATTGGTATATACTTCAATCGTGTTATGGATAAAGAGAGGCACTACTTCTAGGTACAGTAGACTATGTAATAGTGTAAAGGATAATATAACTAATACTTCAATATAATTATATTGATAAATGTAAAGAAAGAGTAAACTTACCAAAGTAACTACTAGGGCTAAATACTTACTTTTGACAAATTTTAAGTACATCATCACTTGCATAATTATCACGCTAGTAATCGAAACTAATAATAGCATATAGTTATCATAAGATATGTATGATACCAATAATAAAGCGGTCATGTACATAATGATATGTCGATAGCCGCACATAAATGATACTACTAGCATGGGGAGAACAAAACACAGTGATGTGTCATATATTTTTACTAAACCTAGAAGGAGGGTTAATCCAAAGATTGAAACATAAGTCATTCCAGTATTCTTTATTTTTGTTTTTGTTTTTGCTACTGTCAAATCCATTTCATTCACCTCGTAATATCGATTATAGATACTTACAGTAGAATAATTTGTCACTTTTTATTTATTTTAAAATAAAATAAAAACTTATAGATTTACAAACAAAAAAACAACTAGTTTTACACCAGTTGTTATAATCTTAATTTAAATCCAATATCCCCCATGATCTTAGATGTTTCATATTGAACAAATCCAAGATTTTTAAGCAAACGAATAGATCTTATGTTGTCATCATAAACATGAGCAAAAACAATTTTAAAATTATATCTATTTTTTAACTCCAATAAAAGTGCTCGCATCGATTCAATTGCATAGCCATGTTGCCAATAATCACTATCAAAAGTATAACCGATCGTAATAGAATTAGATTCTAAGACCTCTAAAAAATAATCACCTATCAAAATATTATTTTCTTTTAATACTACACCTAATTGATAATTACCACGACTTCCATCAAAAGGATGTTTAACACAATACTCTACTCTTTTTAAGGCTTTCTGGTAAGGGTACCGCCACCATGATTGATAGAAAGCAACTTCCCTTTTATCACGATATTCACTCAAACGCATAGCATCTTTTATTTCCAACTCTCTAATTATCAAGCGTTGTGTTTCTAGATTTTCCATCAAGCCACCCCGATTCCTCTAGATATCATATCATAATATCATTACCTAGTACAATCGGTTTATTTTAGCTCATTATTTTATATTTTAGCGTATTTATTACATGTTTGAAGGCAATGACTGGATGTTTGAAGATAATTCTTTTTCCTGAATATTTCATAACTTCTCGAATTTGCTGCCGATATGTTTTTTGATAGCAATGAATCGGGCATGATGAACAAAATGTCTTTTCCTCTTTACGAGGGCAAAATTCAATTCGCTTAAAAGCATAATTTTTTAAATCACTTAAATCGACTTTATTACCATCTTCATAGATTTTAATCATTATACTAATTAATTCTTTTTCTTGATCAATCGTCATTAACTCTGTCGCCCCTGTTCTATTTTAATAATTCGATCACAGATTTTTAATGATGAAGGTCGGTGACTAACCATAATAATGGTTTTCCCTTGATGATTATCACTTAGTGATTTTAATACTAAAGCTTCATTTAAGCTATCAAGATTACTAGTTGGTTCATCCAATAGAATCAATGGTGCATCATGTAAAAAAGCTCTAGCTAGAGATAATCTTTGCAGCTGTCCCCCTGATAAAGACTGATAAAGGCTCCCGATCATTGTTTCATAACCATCTTTTAAACTAATAATAAATTCATGAAGATTGGCTTTCTTACAAGCTTCAATCACAGCCTCATCGCTAGTTTCCATCCCTAATTTAATATTATTGATAATACTATCATTAAAAACATATGTATCTTGGGTAACATAACTAATTAATTTCGCTAAAGAATCACTTTGCCATGTTTTGATGTCATGACCATTAATCAGAATTTCTCCGTCAGTAGGATCATAGAAACGCATCAATAATTTCAATAGCGTTGTTTTACCACTTCCACTTCGTCCTTCAATTCCAATGATTTCACCAGGTTTAATACTTAAATTGATTTTATCTAAAATCGTTTCAGCTTCATATTTAAATGATAAATTATTTATTTCAATCGTTCCTAAATTCCCCTGATATCCATTGATTACAGTTTCAACTTGAGGTTCTTCAGCTAATAAGTCAAGAACACGATTTCCACTTGCAAAAGTAATAACTAGATTATGTGCTAATGAAGATAAAGCCAAGACTGGTCCAAATGATGCCATTAAAGCAATCGTACTAATTAAAACGCCATTAAATTCAATTGATCCTTGGCGATATAAATAATATCCTAAGATAAACATTGCTAGTGAAAATAAACTAACACAAATATCTCCAATCATTCGATATTGACCCTCAAGATCTTTTAATTCTTTATTTTGCTCATTTAATAACTCACTTTTTTTATCTATTTCTTTTAGGCGTTTATTACCACGGGAAAATTGATCAATAATTCTTAGACCATGGACAGACTCTAGTACATAACTAGTATACTTACCATAATCATTCCGATAATTTAACCCCATATTTCCCGACTTCTTACCAACAATTAAAGGAATAATTACACCAATAAATAGGTAAGCAGTGCTTGCTAAAAGACCTAAAGCAAAATGATAATATCCAATATAGATAATCATAATAATCGAAACAATTAAAGCAATCATCACTGGGGAAATTGTATGTGCATAAAACACTTCTAAAAGTTCTACATCGCTAGTAATCATGGCTACCAAGTTTCCTTGATCTTTACCATCAAGTTTTGCTGGTGCTAATTTTCTAAGTTTTTCAAAAACAATATCTCTAATCATCGCTAATAATTTAAATGCGATAAAATGATTACACCATTGTTCCCCATAACGTAGAAAGCCCCTTAATATTCCACAAGCAATCAATAAATATAATAAACTAGTAAAAGTCTCATGCTTAATTACTTTAATCATGATTTCTCCTGCTATTACCGTTAGAAAAATAGCAGCCAAGTAGCCAATAACACCTAAAATAATTGCTCCAAGCATGATTAAGAGCATTGATTTGACTAAAGCAATCAAACTGATTACTACTTTTAAATTACTCCGTTTTTGCATTTGCCTGGCCTCCATAATTCTCAATTTCTTTTTGGGTATTAACTAACTCTATATATTCTGGATTATTTCTCATCAATTCTTTATGATTTCCCCAGCCAATTAATCTCCCTTGACTAAAGACATAGTTACATTTACAATTTTCGACACTTGCTAAACGATGTGAAATTAAAATAACAATTTTTTCATCACGCATCTGCTCAATTACTTTCATAATTATTTCTTCACTTTCAATATCAATATTAGATGTCGCTTCATCAAAAATATAAACACTAGTATCATGCAATAATGCTCGGGCAATACTTAAACGTTGTTTTTGTCCACCAGACAAATTATTTCCACGCTCTTCAATTTCACTATCCAAACCATTAACTCCATCAAAATAATTCCATAAATTAACTTTCTTTAATACCTCAATCATTATACTATCATCACAGTTATCATTCCCATCACTTAAGTTACTGCGGACAGTTCCTGCAAAAATATAAGGATTATGTTCAACCATTGTTATTTGTTTCATTAAACTTTGATGTTTGACTTGATTGACTTGATTTCCATTGTAGCTTAAAACACCTTGATAATTATCATAATAACCCATTAATAATTTAGCAATCGTACTTTTACCACTCCCTGAGCTTCCAACCACACCATAAATACCAGGTTCATCAATTTCTAAACTAACATCCTTCAATACTATTTCTTCATCATATCCAAACGACAGTCTAGTAATTTCAATTTTTTCAATCTCAGTAATTTCTAATTCTTTATGATCATTTACCGGTGTATCTAATAACCTAAAAATTTTCTCACTTGCGGTATTACCATTCATAGCGATATGGAAAAATGATCCTAGCAGTCTTAACGGAATGAAAAACTCTGCTGATAACATGATCATCATAAATGTTTGCCCTAAATCAATTGCTCCACCTTGATAACTGTATAGTGAAATAATAATTCCTAGTGCTGCACCACCATAAGCAACAAGATCCATAATGCTGATAGAATTTAGCTGCATTACCAAAACCTTCATCGTAATATTTCTAAATCGTTGTGCTTCTTCATTCATTTCAAGATGTTTAGCTTGATCCCCTTGATACCCTTTCAATGTTGTCAAGCCGCGAACATTATCTAAAAAGCGTTCAGCAAGATTCCCGTAAAGACCCCAATACTTATTTAATAATCTTTTAGCAAACTTTTGAACTAAGACGATCGATACCGGAATTAAAGGAACACAAACAAACAATACTAGGGCTGCTTTGAATTCTACTCGTCCCAAAATAATGAACAGTGTCAGTGGTGCTAACATACTATAGAAAAACTGTGGCAAATATTTACCAAAATAAATCTCTAATTGTTCAACTCCTTCGCTCATTAATTGCGTTAATGAAGCCGTACTGATTACATCACTATAATGATTATTTAATAATAATACTTTCTGATAAATATCACATCTTAGTTTTCCTTTAATATTTTTTGCAGCTTTAAAAGAAAAAGATGATACTAATTTACCAAAATAACCTTTAATCAAAATTAATACAATTATGATTATGATTTTAATACTAAAATTATTTACTTGATGCCCCTGGTAAAGTTCATTGATCATATTAGCTATAATTGCAACAATTACTACTTGACTAATCAATGCCAGCCACTGCATCAAAACTTGTAAATAAATATATTTTTTATCCTCTTTTAAATAACTAACTAATCTTTTATTAATCATTGCTCACTTCTTTAATTGTTTTAATTCGAAATGCAAAATAATAATACTTAAATATTACTAATAAAACAATTGTTATCCTTCCATAAATATTATCCATCATTAAAAATGCAATTAATAACATCGTACTTGCAAACGATAACAACATCACTTTGGTTTTCAATGTCATAGCTCTTTTAGTTACAAAGTCATTTAAATGATTTTGATAAATTTTTGTCCCTTCAAACCAGACTTTAGCCCGTGAAGAACTTTTAGTAAAAAAGAACATTGCCACTAAAAGAAAAGGAGTTGTTGGTAAAACTGGTAAAACTACGCCAATCATTCCAATCCCTGTAAATATTATTCCTAGCATAAAATATAGATATTTCATATCGTTCTCCTTATGTTATATTCATCTAACATACTTTAACATTTACTTTTCATCTTTTCAATAATAAGTTAGTCTAATTTAACAATTTAATCAAAAAAGAACTTAGTTTCTCAACTAAGTTCACTACTTTTAATTATATCTCTTTTTTAATAATGCAATTCCACAAAGTCCTGCTAATGTAGTTATTGCGTATAATCCAAGGCTCACACTATCACCAGTCTTAACTGAAGTTTTAGGTGTATCAGCTGGTGTTTCTGGTACTGGTGCAGGTGTTGGTTGTTCTGCTGTTTTTCCATATTCAGCAGCCCAATTCATAATACTAACACCTTTAGCATCTTTAGGATTGTTATTTAATGTATAGATCCAAGACCAGTGATCACTATATTGAACTAATGTTGCTACACCATCTTGATCATAATCTTCTGCAAATTCTAATTTATTAGAACTTGCTCCTGTACTAGGATCTGTTACTGCTACTGTTTCATATAAAGATAATTTATATTTTCCATCTTTAGTTTCAGAAGTTGTAAAATCAGAATTTAAATCTTGTTTATGTTCTGAAGTAATTAATTCTTGTCCATCTGTTAAAGCATTAAATAAACGGATTGAGCAATCTTCTGGTTTAACACTGCTATCTGTTTTCCCTTGAACTAACCAAATTGCAGTATCAGAATTTTTAATACTTGCTAATTCTGCATCAGTTGGAGTTTCTCCACCACGAGCATCTGCTACATCTAATGCAGGACAGTTGATCATTGCAGCAGCAAATAAATCTGGATAAGCAATCAACATTCTTGTTGTCATATAACCACCAGCTGAACATCCTGAAACAAACACTTTATCAGGATCGATATTTTTAGCTTTGATTACTTCATTAATTTCATTATACGCTTTTTCTAATAAACCATCATTTTGTGCATAATACCAAGTATCTGGTGCTTGGAAAGCCATAACATGAGCCCCTCCAAAAATATTTTGAGTCTCATCTGTAGCCCAAGCAACTGTACCACGATTAGCTAACATTTGTGCAACATTGTTGCCAGAAGATAAATAATCACCTTCACCATTACCATGGAACCAAACAATCAATGAATCTGCACTACCTGCATCATAATATTGATAATTAATTCCATCCTTTACTTTAACTGATTCAAATTTAGCAGTTTCTGCATTTATTACAGTATTATCACAAGTATAATTACCGGTATATGAATCGTTAATAACTGTACCATCTGCAGCTGTTAAAGTAACTGGCTTATTTTGTGTAACCGTATAAGTTAATTCAGCCGGATAATTTCTACCTGAACTTAAATAAGCTAAAGTGGCCCCTTCACTTTGATTAAAATAGATGTTTACATATTGTCCTTCAACTTCTACTTTAACAATTTTACGGTCAAGATCATAATCACCATAGCTAGTATCTTGTGTACCTTGACGAATATCTTCTGTTGATGCTTTAGCATGAACAGTAAATGTATCTAACCCTACACCTGTAACCTTTTTAGCAGCACCATAGTCAATTACCATTTTTGATACGACCTCACCCGCATCTGTCACTTCCCCATATAATTGACAGCTATAAGTATCTGGAGCATCAACAGCAAATAATGGGGTGCAATATGTTGTTGCTACTAATGCGAAACTTACGACCATCGCTAATAATCTCTTTAATCTCTTCATATCTCTTTCCTCCTCGATATATTTAGTTTATCACCCTTTCTCATTGAAAGCGATTACAAAAATACTTACTAAGTACCATAAATAGGTACCTAAAAATTAAAAAAACTATTGAATTTAAAATCTATTTATGATAATGATTTTAAAATTGATACATGAAATTATTTTTTTAAATGATATAATTATATTATCTCAACGTGTAGTTTGCGGAACGTAAGTCCAGTTGCAGCTACACTTTTTTATTATATGGAGGAATTTATATGTACAAAATTGGCGATACCGTTTTATATGGACGTGAAGGTGCTTGTAAGATCAAGGATATTGTTACTCGCAAACTTAACAATATCGATAAGCAATATTATTTTTTAACCCCATTGGATGATCATATAACTATTCTTGTCCCAACAGATAATGAAGAGGCTTTATCAAAAATGCGAAAAGTATTATCTAAGAAAGATATTTATGAATTAATTAAGACGATGCCAGATAATGAAACAATCTGGATCAATGATAAAAATATTCGAAAACAAAAATATAATGATATTATTAATCATGGGAATCATGAACAATTAGTTAAATTGACCAAAACTTTGTATTTAAATAAACAAAAACAAGAAAAAGCCGGAAAAAAATTTCATGTTCAAGATCAGCATTTTTTACAAACCGCAGAAAAAATGCTTTATGATGAATTTTGTCATACACTCAATTTAAAGCCAGAACAAATTTTACCATTTATTTTAGAAACTTTGAAAGAAAATTAAGGAGCATTTATGTATAAAATTAATAACTATATTATTCATAAAAACAATCATCTTTATCAAATTATCGCTATTCACAATCACACTTGCATTTTAACAACTTGGCAAACCAATGAAACAATCATTACGAATATCACCGAACTTGTCCGAAAGGTTATAACAGCTTCTGAAATGGAGGAAATTGTTGAACGAATTCCATATATTCGTACTTTAAACATAACTAGTGAACGATATCGACAAGAGCTTTACCAAAAGTCACTAGATAAATATGATGAAGTTGAGTGGATCAAGCTAATTAAAACAATCTATATTCGTCACCAAAAAAAACAGACTCAAAATTATGAACTAAAATATTTTAAAGCAGCCAAAAATATTTTTCATGAAGAAATATCACTTCTTCTAAATATTCCACTACCTAAGATTGAAACATACATAAAACAGAAAATTTTAGAAAATTAAAAACATTGACTTTTATGAGTCAATGCTTTTAATTAATCTAAATCAGTTCCATTTGAAGCAATAACTTTTTTATACCAGGCAAAACTTTTTTTCTTTGAACGTTTTAATGAACCGTTCCCTTGATCATCTCGATCAACATAGATAAATCCATAGCGTTTTGACATTTCACCAGTTGAAGCAGACACTAAATCAATACATCCCCAAGGTGTATAGCCTAATAATTCAACTCCATCTTCATTAATTGCCTTATCCATCTCTATTATATGTTCTCTTAAATATTCAATTCGATAATCATCATTTACTGAACCATCAGCTCCAATTGTATCTTTGGCACCAAGACCATTTTCAACGATAAATAGTGGTTTTTGATAACGATCATATAAAGTATTTAATGTGATTCTTAATCCTAACGGATCGATTGCCCAACCCCATTCACTAGTTTTTAAATATGGGTTTTTAGTTCCCTCAAAAGCATTTCCAGAAGTTTTTTCAACATTTCCTTGTGTTGAAATACAACGTGATGAATAATAACTAAAAGAAATAAAGTCAACTGGATTATTCTTTAAAATTTCTTTATCTTCTGTGGTAATACCAATATTGATACCTTCACGTTCAAACATTTTTAAAGCATAGTTTGGATAATATCCACGTGCTTGAACATCAATAAACATTATATTTTCCCGATTTTTATTAATAGAAGCCCAAACATCTGCAGGATGGCAACTATATGCATAATATTCGCCTCCAGCCAGCATACATCCTACCATATTATTAGAATCAATTTCATGAGCAATCTTGGTAGCCCAAGCGCTTGCTACTAATTCATTATGAGCCGCAATATATTTAGCTTCTTTTTGATCTTCGCCTTCTTTAAACATCAGTCCTGCCCCCATAAATGGCATATGTAAGATCATATTGATTTCATTAAAAGTTAACCAATATTTTACTAGACCTTTATATCTTGTAAAAAGAACAGTAACTAATTTTTTATACATTTCAATTAATTCACGATTTTTCCATCCGCCGTACTTCTTAATTAAATGAATAGGCATATCAAAATGAGTAATCGTTACTAAGGGCTCTATTCCATATTTATGACATTCATTAAAAACATTTTCATAAAACTTTAGGCCTTCTTCATTCGGTTCATTTTCATCACCGTTAGGAAAAATACGAGTCCACCCTATCGATAGTCTAAATGTTTTAAACCCCATTTCAGCAAATAGTTTAATGTCTTCTTGATAATGATGATAAAAATCAATTCCAACTTGAGCGGGATAATAGTATCCCTCTTCAAAATCTAGCATTTCTTTCATTCCTAAGCAAACAGGAAAACGGTCTTTACCATGAGGTACTACATCAACATTAGCAAGACCACGTCCCCCTTCATTATATCCACCTTCACATTGGTTAGCAGCAGTTGCTCCACCCCATAAAAAATCTTTTGAAAAAGCCATCTTTCATTCCTCCTTTTTACTATATCCTTACCTTACTATAAAAAAAGAATAAATACTTAATAGTTCACAAACTGTGAACTAAAATATTTACTCTTGGTTTTGTTGCAATCTGGCAATAATCAAATCTGTCACAAAGCGGATATTTATCTTATTCAATGTAGAATCAACAGAGGGAACATAAATTTTTTTCCCAGCAAAAGCAATTTCTTGATTGCAAGTTATTAACCAAGCCTTTTGTTTTTGCTTTAATATTTTAGTAATTGTTCGGTGATTATACATTAGTGTATTACCATTAACACTGATAATTAAAAATACAGCGTGATCACCAATTCGATATTCTTTTCTAAAATCAACATCTACTACAATAATCGGTATTTGAAGTGCATCCAATTCAATTTGGATCATTGAACATAGTCCTTTTGCCTCTCCATGACCTAACAAAAATAGGCAAGAACAATTTCTAATATCTTCTACGAGCATATCTAGATCATTATAATTGATCTGATGTACTGTATTGGTTAATAAATTATTCATTCGCACAACTAAATCTGAACTATTACTTCTAAAATCACTATCTAACTGAAAATATCGATCCTTTAATCCAAGACTTCCGACATACATCGAACAACTTTCTTTTAACTCAGCAAAGTTATCATAACCTAATTCTTTAACGAACTTCGAGACCATGGCTTTAGAAACATGACTTCCATCAGCTACTTCCTTAATAGTTAAGGAATTAATTATAAGAATATTTTGTTTAATAAAGCTAGAGATCATATATCTAGGATCACTCGTTTGACTATTATTGATAATATCGTTTAACTTATTAATGATCATCATATCCCACCTTTATTTCATTATACAACAAAAGCACCTTTCGGTGCTTATTTAAGATTACGATAAATAAATAACATACGATCTTTTCCATTAATATCCTTAATGATTTCATGGGGATCGTTAGGAAAATATTCTTGAAGAGCTGCTTCCATAAGCTCCCGTTGATCAAATCCCATTTCAAATGCTAATAAAGCCCGTTCCTGCAATAATGGCTCGACTCCCTGAAATATTTTACGATAAAAATATAGTCCATCATTACCACCAAATAAAGCCACATGTGGTTCATTATCTTTAACCATTGCTTCGATTTCTTGTTCTTGAGGAATATATGGGGGATTAGAAACAAAAATATCAACCTTTATTTCATTTTCTAATAATGGCTCTAACATATCTCCAACCATAAATTCAATATTAGCACCCAGATTCTTTGCATTATCTTTAGCGACTGTAACTGCTTTTAAAGAAATATCAGTTGCGAAAACTTTTAGACGCGGTTCTTCTAAAGCAAGACTAGTTGCAATCGCCCCACTACCCGTTCCAACATCACAAAGAGTAATGCTTTGATATTCAGCAAAATAGTCATCAATACGATATAAAATATTTTCCACTAATTCCTCAGTCTCATAACGTGGAATCAAAACGTCTTCATTAACTTTGAAATCACGTCCAAAAAAGTTTTCTACACCTTTTATATACTGAATTGGTTTTCCTTGATAATATTCTTCCATACCTGCCAAGAACTTGGCTTCTAGTTCTGAACTGACTTCTTCATCATACATTAAATATAACTCATGCGGTTGTTTATCAGCAAGGTGATAAAACAGCACTTTAGCAACATTAACATCTTTACTAGCATCATCTAATCTGCTTTCTGCTAATTTAATCAGCTCTTTTACAGTTGCCATTAATGTTGACCTTCCATTTTTAAACGTTGGTCTTCATTAATCAAAGCTGTAATAATATCATCTAATTTTCCATCAACAATACGATCTAATTGTTGGATCGTTAAACCAATACGATGATCAGTTACTCGATTTTGAGGATAATTATATGTTCTGATTTTTTCAGCACGATCACCAGACCCAACTTTACTCTTTCTTTCACTACCAACTTGTTCGTCATGTTGTTGCTGATAAAAATCATAAATTCGTGAAACTAAAGCTTTCATTGCTTTATCTTTATTATCGTGTTGTGAACGTCCATCTTGACTAGCTGCCACAATTCCAGTTGGAAGATGGGTAATCCTTACTGCAGAATCAGTCTTATTAATATGTTGACCTCCTGCACCGCTAGCACGATATGTATCAATTCTTAAATCACTTTTATTAATTTCAACATCTACTTCTTCCATTTCCGGCATTACTAGAACAGTTGCTGTTGAAGTGTGGACACGTCCTTGCGTTTCGGTTTTAGGAACCCGTTGTACTCGGTGAGATCCAGATTCAAATTTTAATTTACCATAAACATCTTCACCCTTTACCATGAAAGAAATTAATGAATAGCCACCTGCTTCGGCATCAATAGCTTCCATTACTTCAACTTTCCAACCTTGAGACTCTGCATATTTTACATACATCCGATATAAATCTCCTGCAAAGATATTTCCTTCATCACCGCCAGCAGCACCACGAATCTCCATAATTACATCTTTATTATCATTGGGATCCTTTGGAATTAATTCAATTTCTAACTTGCTTATAATCTCAGGTAAGCGTGTTTCCAACTCCGCTAACTCCATTTTAGCCATTTCTTTAATTTCAGGATCACTTTCTTTAGCTAGTTCTTTAGCATCGCTGATCCCAGCTTCTACTTCTTTATACTCTTGATATAAATCATATGCTGCTTGAAGTGATGACTGTTCTTTTGTAACTTCCGTCATTTTCTTAATATCGCTACCGATATCTGGATCCATCAGCATATGTCCTAATTCTTCATATCTATTCTCCATTGTTTTTAAACGATCTAACATACTCTCATTCATGATTTATACCTCCAAACCTCTCATATTATATAATAAACATACTAAATAAGCAAAATAAATTTTGTTTGAATTCATCGTCTTTTATTTACATTTTAAAACTTTTAAATATTTCTAATATTATTATTTAGTTCACATTCAGTTCACCTAGCTATTTTATGATATTAGTGTAGTAAGAAAACTACCCTCCCTTTAATCATAAAAACGAAGACAAGTTACTAACGTAACTTGTCTTTATTTTGCTTTAGGCCGTACTTTTTAAAAGAAGGTTGAATTTAACCAGTGTGTCTACTTGACAGCACTAAAACCAAATTAAAACCTGCTTCTTTATATTTTTATAACCCAAACTATAAAAATCTCTCATAATTAGAATTTATGCGGTTTATTAGGAACTTGATGGCAATGACGACATCTTGGTTCATAACTTTCATCAGCCCCAACCATCACGATAGGGTCTTCAAATCCTGCTGGTTTACCATTAACTAGACGTTGTGTTCTTGTCGCCGGGGCCCCACATTTAGCACAAACCGCTGTTAACTTTGTGACAAACTCTGCCCGAGTCAATAATTCAGGCATCACGCCAAATGACTCACCTCTAAAATCTTTATCTAAGCCTGCAACCATTACGCGAATTCCCTTATCAGCTAAATATTCACAAACTTCAACGATATCTTTATCAAAAAACTGCACTTCATCTATTGCTACTACTTCGGTATCAGCTTCAATTTTCTTTAAGATATCCTGGGCTTTTTCAACTACTAAACAAGGTACTTTAGCACCAGAATGAGAAACTATCTCACTATCAGAATAACGATTATCTATTTTAGGCTTAAACACAATAATATTCTTCTTAGCATAGCTTAATACATTGATGCGTCGAATCAACTCTTCTGTTTTTCCTGCAAACATACATCCACTAATTACTTCAATCCAGCCTTCACGGTATTGATGATACATCTAATTCCTCCTTAACTTCTAAGATCACGCACGCCTTCACTTGTTCCGTCTGGACCCATTTGAGCCAAATCAGAAAAACGGCTATAATTCTTTTCAAAAGCAAGATTAACTTCACCTGTTGCCCCATTACGATGTTTTGCAATAATGATTTCTGTTAATCCATTATCTTCTGATTCTTCTCCAGGATCTTTATAATAATCTTCACGATAAATAAACGAAACAATATCGGCATCCTGCTCGATTGCCCCAGACTCTCTTAAGTCAGACATCATCGGCCGTTTATTAGGTCGTTGTTCAACTGAACGTGATAATTGTGATAATGAAATAACTGGTACTTCAAGTTCTCTGGCTAATGCCTTTAGCGTTCTTGAAATCTCAGATACTTCTTGTTGTCGATTTTCTTTATTTTTAGAAGCAGTTGTAATCAATTGCAAATAATCGATTACAATCATCCTTAAGCCATGCTCACTTTTTAATTTACGACTTTTTGCAACAATATCATTGATTTTAATACCCGGACTATCATCTATGTACATATTACATTTAGATACTCGTTCTGCTGCGGCATAATATTTATTTGCATTTGTTTTTAAAATTTCACCTGTTCTCATAGAAGAACCTTCTATTCCCCCCATTGAACAGATAACCCTCTGAACAAGCTGTTCAGCAGGCATTTCCAGGGAAAAAATAGCAACCGGTTCCTCAGCTTTATACGCTGCATTATGGGCTAGATTCAAGGCAAAGGCTGTTTTCCCCATCGCTGGACGTGCAGCCAAAATAATTAGATCTCCCTTTTGAAAACCAGATGTAATCTTATCAAGATCACGGAACCCAGATTTTACCCCAGATATATTTCCATCAATTTTTTGGAGTAAATTTAAACGATCCGTAACACTTTTAATAACCCCACGAATATCTCTAAATTCACCAGCACTTCGATCTTGAGTTACTTTTAAAATCGTTTTTTCAGTTTCATCAATAAAAGCATCAATATTTTCAACATCACCATAAGCATTTTCAGCAATTTGAGTTGTCTCGCGAATAATTCTTCGCAATGTTGCTTTATTATGTAATATCTTCAAATAATATTCACTATGCGCTACAGTTGGTACAGATTCACTTAATCTAAGCAAATAATCAACACCACCTATTTTATCTAGCTGGCTATGATCCATAAGATAAGATGTTACCGTGGTAACATCTACTGGAGTGCCTTCTTCATTGATTGCAGCCATTGCCTTAAAGATTGCTTGATGACTGTCATCATAAAAATCATCTTCAACTGTTTTATTCAAGATATCAATACACTTATCTTTTGAAATAAGCATTGAACCTAATAATGATCTTTCTGCCTCTATGTCATGAGGATATTCTCGATTGGCCATACATTTCTCCTATCGTTCTTTTAAATGAACATTGATTGTTGCAATAATTCCTTTATATAAATCTACTTTTAATTTAGTATATCCTAATGCTCCAATTGGATGAGCATCAATAAATTTTCTTTTATCAATTTTAATACCATACTTTTCTCTTAATTGTTCAACTACTTGTTTAGTAGAAACGCTACCAAAAGTTTTACCATCTTTACCTGATTTTAAAGTAAATTCTAAAGTAATGCTTTCAATTTCTTTAGCTAATTCTTTAGCTTTTGCTTGATTTTCTAAATCTTGTTGGTGCTCTGCTTCTTTTTGACTCTCAACAATTTTACGACTTGTATTTGTTTCTAGAACTGCTAACTTGTTTTTAATTAAGAAGTTTTGTCCATACCCATCGGCTACTTTAACAACTTCTCCTTTTTTACCAACTTTTTTTACATCTTGTAATAAAATAACTTTCATTATTCATTCGTCCTTTCATCTAAATATTCGTTGATTGCTTCCTCTAATAAATTAATTGCAATCGTTACATCTTCATACTTTAATTGGCAAGCTGCCATAGAAAAATGACCGCCTCCACCTAATTTTTCCATAATTAACTGCACATTAACATCACGGGTACTTCGTGCACTAATAGATACCTCTTCTTTACCTGTACGACCTACTGTAAATACCGCCTTAACTCCACTAATACCTAATAGCTCATTACCAGCCTTTGCTAACAATGTTCTACTATATATTTTATCTTGACGTCCAAAAGCAATCAAGATATTTTCACCATAACGATATGCTGTTTGCGTAATTGACAATTTTGTTAGAGTCGTATCATAATCATCTTCTAGATATTTATAAGCTTCTGATACATTCGCCTGCATCTCTTTTAATTTAGCTGCAGCCTGAAATGTTCTAGTTCCTACACGTGTCCTAAAATAATTAGTATCGATCAACATTCCCGCATACATGATTGTCGCTTCACGTTCAGTCACACAAACATTTTCTTTTTGATAATCAAATAATTCTACAATCAATTCAACAGTTGACGAAGCTGCCGGCTCTAAATACGTCAGCAATGGTAATTCAATAAATTCCTCACCACGACGATGATGATCAATTACAACTTTATTTTTAATTATATCAAGTGCATTAGCATCGATTGCTAATGACGGTTTATGATTATCAACATTCACCAGCAAGGTTTTACTGTGATTAAATTCATTAATTCTAGCCGGTGTAATAAAAACTCCACGATAACGTTCATCATCACGCAGGCTCCGAGCAATTACCCCAGTCTTTTCTTCCAATGAATCATAATCAATAATGATGTGTGCCTTTTTCCCATAGGCTTTACAAATTGAATACATTGCGATTGAAGCACCAAAAGAATCAAAATCCGATTGTTTATGCCCCATAATTAAAACATTATTAGCCTGACGAATCAATCCCGCTAATGATTGAGCAATTACACGGGCACGAATTTTATTTGATTTTTCATAGCTTTCACTATTTCCACCAAAGAAACGAATTGGTTCATCATTTGATTTAACTGTAGCCTGATCTCCGCCTCGAGAATAAGCCAGCGAAAGCGCAGAAAAAGCCAGCTCATCAAGTTCACGGAGAATATTACTTCCTCGTCCAATTCCAATAGATAATGTCATCATTTGTCCTAACTGCTCTGCTTGTTCTTTAAAATAATCCAAGATCTTAAACTTATCTTCAACCTGTTTACGATAAGTCCTTTCGTTAAACATTGCAATATAACCATCACTTTTATAGCGTTTCAAAACAATTCCATTTTCTTTTGCCCAATCTAATACGATCTGGCGTGTCGTTGATTGAATTGAAGCAGCTGTTTGTTCATCAGCCTGTTCAATCGACTCTTCATAGTTATCAACCGTAATATACGCAACACAAACCTGCTGATCTTCAAACTCTTTACTAATCCCTACATAATCACTTACATCTTTTAAATATAATAAACGGCTTTCCTTACTATTATAAACCTCAAATTTACGAGAATTGATATCAATCACCTTAATATCATCATCTTCAAATAAAGAAGCTAATAACGGTTGCCATTCTAATAATTTTTTACCAACAATATTTAATTTCATCTCAGTAAATAAATCACTGATCCAAGAAATATTCCGGTTTTCATCATATTTAATCAGGCCGATTCCACCAAAAATAAAGGCATTTTTAGCTTCATTATTTAACGCTTCACTAACACTTAAATTATTTTCATTAGCCAAACTTGATGAATAAAAGATAAATCCTAGAACAATAACATTCTTTATAAATATATATGTAGCCAGAACTAAAGATGTATTACTAGAAAGAAATACATATCCCATCAAAGCAAATATAAATTCAATCAATAATAAAGCAATCACTACATTCTTTATTCGTGTCATCTTTACTGTCATTTAGCTCACCACCTCTAGAATAATATCATTATACATTAATTTTACTTTCTTTTCATCAATTTGCTTACGATTATATTTGAATACACACGAACGATGTAAGATTCACTAATAAATAGAAATATCCACAGCAATGCAAACGATACTTCCGGTGTTAGAATATTTTTTAACATTGGTATTAACGAAATAATCTCTCTATACATCTCAAGTCCCTCTTGATAAACATTGATTCCTAATAATCCTCCCAATAGAAAGAAAATTAAAAAGTTTTTTATTGCTGAAATGATCATTAAGCCATATTTAGAAAAACATTTCTGCTTTTCATGTTTTAGACAATACCCATAAAATATCCCCATCACTAAAGTAAAAGTAACATAAAATGTAAAAAATAATTCACCAACTAAAAATAAAATTACAAAAGTAACTGCTAAAACACTCAATCCTGCTCGATAGTCATATAAATAAGTATAATATACAAGCCCAATAACCATAACATAAGCTAAAACAATATCAAAGATACTCCCAGTATAAAGATTAATAACTCCTAGTACACCAAATAATGATGCCAACATCGCACCTTGTGCCATGACTTTAACTTTATTACCATTCACCTTAATTTCCTCCTTAAAAGAAAAATGCCCGCAGGCATTTTATTCAAAAATATGATAGCTCTTTTTTCCATTCTTTTTAGCTTCGTAAGCAGCACTGTCAGCTTGATGATAAATTTCATCAAATATCACTCGAGGAGTCTCGACAAAAGTGACACCAACTGAACATGAAATATCAATTTTACTTCCTGGACAAGTCGTTGCTAGTGCCTCACTAACCTGTTTTGCCTTAGAAATAACATCTTTTTTAGCTCCTACTTCTTTCATATAGACCATGAATTCATCGCCCCCAAAACGACCGACAACATCATCACCACGGAATAATGACTTTAATCGATTAGCAACAAAACGTAACGTTTCATCACCAGCACTATGTCCATTTGCATCATTAACTAATTTAAAATTATCTACATCAATCATAAATAAGGCTCCATAGTTACCTGGTTCAACTAACTGAATCTCTGATGTAATTACCCGTTCCAATTCACGACGATTAATTAATCCGGTTAAAGCATCAGTCCGCGCCTGCCGTGTCAATTCAATCGTCTTACGTTTATCATCATCAATATCGTTAGCATAAAAAAAGCCCATCAACTGATTAGTTTCTTCATTATATAAAAACATCATATGCGTAGATACCCAACCATAACGCTTTTTCGTTGGACGATAAAATAAAAAACTAATTCTCAGATCATCTTTACCATCATGGTAAGCTTGACGTACATTATCCAATCCAAAAGTATCTAAAAATAAGTGTTTATCTTCATCAGCAACTAATGTAACCATCTTTTTAATAAATTCACTATAACTTGCTTTTTCATCTAATCCTAAAAGATTATAAGTAACATTGTGTGCTTTAATCACTTCATCAGTAGTTAAATTAACTTCAAGATTTGTAATTGAGCGTTGCATTAATTTTTGACGATATTTAATTTCTTGAAGATAACGTGACTCAAGTCGCACTTGCTCATCAATATTTTGGTAAACTCCAACGGCTTTGATCGGCTGATTGTCATCATCAAAAATATTAGTGAATTTAACATGAATCCAAATATATTTATCACTATTAAGTGCACGCATTTTTAATTTAACTTCCCCTGTTTTTACGCCACCAATAATCTGATGATAAAAATGATAAAAATCATCAAATGAACGTTCGTGAATCAAATCACTATCAATCAATGATTCTGGGATATTTGAAAAAGCAGCTGAATCAAAATACGCTGCACTACTTTCACTTGAACAAGAAACCTGTTTACTACGATGATCATATTCTAATAAAAATACATTACTTTGATTAAATGCAATATGATACATTTCCTCATTAATTCGCGATTTTTCTTCTAGCAGGCGTTCTTTAGAACTATCGGTAATCAATCCAACAAACACATTTCGGCCATCTTCAGTGCCAATATAGTTCACTCTAAAATATGTCCACATCAATGTCCCATCATTACGAAAACAACGGCAGCCATGCTCAAATGATTCTCTATTCTTAGTAGCTTCATAAAATTCTTCTTGTAGAGGTGCTAGATCAGGTTGATAAACAATTTCAAAAACATCACTATGGAAAACCGTTTTAAAAGCTTCTTTACTATATCCAAATAACTGATAAGTTCCGTCATTTGAAAATAATGTTTTAATCTTATTTTCCTGCATTTCAAAAACAATAATCCCACCTGGTAAATTATTAATGATTTTATCCATAGATGCTCTATTTTTCTGATTAAACAGTCTATCTTGATATTCCATTTCCAGACCTCCATTCTTTGTAAGATACTTGAAAATTATATCACAATAATATCACTTCTTCAATTGTGAGATTATCGACAAAAAGTCTGATAATAACCAAATAATTTACATTATTCACCTAAAAAAAGGAAACCCTAAAATTATATCTTAATACAAAAATTTAAAATAAAAATAAACTATCTTAAGAACAGTTTATTTTTTCTCTAATAACTCCGTCGTTTCCCGTATACTCTTTGCTGTAAGGGTCTGAGAAGTTGTAATCATTTCCTTGGGGGTTCCCTGAAATACAACTTTGCCTCCATTTTTACCACCTTCAGGACCAATATCAATGATCCAGTCAGCCTGTTTAATTACATCAAGATTATGTTCAATTATAATAACTGTATTACCGCTATCGACAAGCGAATTAAATAATTTCATCAATTTCGTTATATCGCACGGGTGCAATCCTGTCGTCGGCTCATCTAATATATATATTCCCTTTTTTATTCAAAGCTTGAGCTAACTTGATCCTTTGGATCTCACCACCAGATAAAGCTGTTAAAGACTGACCTAAGGTCATATACGATAATCCCACATCGACTAATTGTTGAAGCTTCTTAGTAATTTTAGCATTATCAAAGAAGTCAAGAACCTCCTCAATTGTCATTACTTTTCCTAATCCCGAACATACTGGGCAGGATCATTAAAAGAAAAACACGCGGCACTGCCAAAATAAGGCTTACCAATACGAGAAAATAAAATGCGTAAATCAGTATACAAATCACTAATTGTTCCAGCTGTTGAACGAATATTCCCACCCAAAGAAGATTGCTCGATAATAACCGCTGGTGACAAATTTTCAATACTTTGAAGATTTGGTTTAACATATTGTGGCAATTTTCCCCTTATAAAAGCCGCAAAAGTTTCATTTAGCTGACGACCTGACTCTGTGGCAATCGTATCAAAAACAATACTAGACTTTCCCGGCCCTGATACCCCAGTAAAGATTACAATTTTATGTTTGGGAATATCTAAATCAATATTTTTAAGATTATTTTGAATCAAACCTCTAATTTTTATTTTGTCCATTATATTCCCCTATTTAAAGAACAGATAACTTTAAAGTTATCTGTTCTTATTTAATTATTCATCAAATAGCGGTTCTAGATATTCTTTAATAAATTCAATTCGATCATTAACATCTGGTTTAAACGTAGCAGTAATCGATATTACTATTTTTTTCATGATATTTACATAAATAACATTTCCCCCATCACCCATTGCCATAAAACCATCTTGATGCAGCCACCATAAATATCCATATGCTAAATTAAGTTCATCATTATAACTTTGTTTTTTTATTGAATCAATAACCCATTGCTTTGAAACAATTTGTTGCTTATTCCATCGTCCTTGATTTAGATATAATTGCCCAATTTTAGCCATCGCCCTAGTTGATAACGTAAGTCCCCATCCTGCTGCATTAATGCCACATGAATCTATCACCCAGCCGTTAATATCTTTAGCTTTAAGAAAAGCTACTTGTTCCTCCTCACTTCTAAAAGTGATTTTATCTTTAACTTCAATTCCAAGTGGTGTAAATAAATATTCAGTAGCAAAATCAAATACTGATCTTCCTGTAGTATTAACTAAAATACCTGATAATATATCTGGCCCAATTAATGGAGCATACTGAAATTTTCCAATTTCACCACAATCACCTAGTAAATTAAGGGAAAAAGTAACCCAGTCTTTACTTGTAAAATATTTAATATAAGAATCTTCTTGATATTTGTAAGGTACAGTCATCGTCATCATATCTCTAATAGTAATTTTTTGAATTGCCAAATTATTGTTTTTTATTACATAATTCGGAAAAAAATCTATAATCTTTTGATCAATTTTTTCTATATAACCTTTATCTAAAGCTATCCCGATTAAAATTGAAATAATACTTTTAGTAACAGAAGCAACATGTACCGTACTATTTACGTTACCCCCATTAAAATAATTTTCATATTTTGTTACACCATTTTTTAATCCAATAATTCCTGTAATATTATCATATTTTGTATTAATGATTTCTTCTAACTGCATTATTTTCTCTTGGTTCATCTAGTTCTCCTTTATTTTCATCAAACTTTAAGCTTACTTACTGGATAATAAACTTCAGTAATAAGTTCTTTGTCACTTGTAACCTGTGATGGATCATTTACATATACTTCATACAAAGGGGCATCATTTTTATAACCTATTTTTTCCGCCCATTCACATTGTTTAATATATACCGAAGACAAATTAGAATAAGAGCCATGAACAACCGTTTTAAGACATGTTCCCGGTACAAATTCTCTAGTTCTATTATTTGTTTCTTGTACAGGAATGGCAAATTCTGTATCTAACCCTTGTAAAGTAAATTCTGAGCTGTGGAAAAGTACCATCGGTGGCGCGGTTACTGTTAACTTATCGGTCATAATTTCTCTAAACAATTGTCCAAAACTATTACTGTATGCTTCAGCAAATTCATCTTCTTGAATCATTTTACGAATATTCAGTAAATTCATAGGCGGTATTTCTACTAGCTGCACATCAATTTTATCTAGATACGACATAATTGATTTTCCTTGTTGGAGAGTTGTGATATCCTCATGCAGCTGCGCTAAAGAATTTTGATAATTTTGGATTTTTAAATCAATCTCCTTTTTCTTTTTCATTAAAGCTTTACATAATTTTTCATCCTGTGCTTCTTCTGTTTCAAGAATTTCTTTAATTTCTTCTAGTGAAAAATTATATGATTTTAAGCGATTAATAAATAACATTGTTTCTAACTGATCAATAGAATAATATCGATAACCATTTTCCAGATTGATCTCATCGGGTAAAATTAGCCCAATTTCAGCATAATATCGTAATGTTTTAGTCGAAACTTGGCATATCTTTGAAAACTCCCCAATTGATAACATAAATTAGTACCTCCTACTAATCTCTATGTTCATCTTACACCTTGCCCTAAGGGGAAAGTCAATGTAATCTAATTAAGTTTTTTATAATCCACAAAAAAGAGGACCTTAGTCCTCAAATAAACATGCTCCATTAGTTTCAATTACCTTTTTATACCAATAAAAACTTTTTTTAGGAATTCGTTTGTATGTTCCCTTACCGTAATCATCAGCATCTACATAAATAAAGCCATATCTTTTACTCATTTGCTTTGTCGATTCTGAAACAATATCAATACATCCCCAAGAAGTATATCCTAAACATTCGACTCCATCAATTTCAATAGCATTAAGCATTTCTTTAAAATGACAATCGAAATAATCAATCCGATATTGGTCATCAATAGTTCCATCAGGTAAAACTACATCCTTTGCACCCAAACCATTTTCTACAATAAATAACGGTTTACGATAACGGTCATATAAATCAACCATTGAAATTCTTAAACCAATTGGATCAATTTGCCAGCCCCATTCACTTGAAGGCAAGTAAGGATTTTTAACTGCTGTGACAGTATTTCCAACTGCTGTATCTAAACCTTCGCTACTAGCAGCTGAACATGATGACATATAGTAACTAAATGATACAAAATCAACAGGATACTTTTTCATCACTTCATCATCACCAGGTTCTTTTACAATTTCTACTCCCTCATTTTTAAATTTTGCTAATAAATAAGCAGGATATTCACCAAATACTTGAGTATCACTATAACAATATGTACCTCTCATATCTTGTTGGGCTTGTAAGACATCTTCTGGTTTGCAACTATAAGGGTAGTATGTCAGTTTAGTCAACATACACCCTACCATTGAATCAGAAATAATTTCATGACAAATTTTTGTTGCTAACGCACTAGCTACAAATTGATGGTGCATTGCTTGAAAAATTACCTGATTCCATTTAATTCCTGGAAAACGATCTTCAATCAAACCACCAGTAGTATAAGGATGACGAATCATACTATCCACTTCATTAAAAGTAAGCCAATATTTAACTTTATTTTTATAACGTTCACAAATTGTTTTTACGAACGTTTCAAAGAATCCAACTAATTTACGATTATACCAGCCATTATATTTTAATACTAAATTTAATGGGGGTTCATAATGTGACATTGTTACAAGTGGTTCAATTCCATACTTTGCACACTCATCAAATACATCATCATAAAATTTTAAGCCCGCTTCATTTGGTTGTTCATCATCACCATTAGGGAAAATTCGCGACCAGGCAATCGACATCCGGTAAACTTTAAACCCCATTTCTGCAAACATTTTAATATCTTCTTTATAATGATAATAAAACTGACTCCCATGCCGTTTTGGATACAAACTATCGTCATCACTTGCTAATGCTTCTTCAATATCTTTACTAGTAATATGATTATGAGCTTTATAATTTTCAACATCAACATCAAGGTGATGACGGGCACAATCAGAAACCGAAATACCTTTTCCACCTTCTTTCCAGCCACCTTCTACTTGATTAGCTGCAGTTGCACCGCCCCATAAAAAACCTTCTGGAAATTTTCTCATCATAACTCCTCCTATATAATTTTATTATAAGTTTTTAATCAGCAGTTGCCCATATCGATATATTGTTTCGGTTAGAATTATCAAATATTATAATTTGTTTTAAGCTTTTTTGAAATTATCAACCATTAGTCATTTTGCCAATCATAGCGCTGCCCAATCAATTCTTCAAGATGCCGTTCTATTTTATCGTAATTATGAACAATTAAAGATGCTACTAAGATATCTAAAATATATAGTGATGACATAGTAAAAATTACTGTTGAAAATTCAAAGGTATTTTCTGTTATCATAATTTGAAAATTATAATCTGTTAGATTCAATAACCGCTTATCAACATTCCCGGTTATTGATAAACTAGGGATATTATATTGTTTTAAACGTTTCGCAGCATCAACCATACTCGGATTTTTACCAGTATGTGATAATAAGATTGAAAATGAAGGAATTTTATCTTGCTGCAATCTTTTACAGTGATTCCACTGGATACTGTTATAAGCATTTGCTGAAATTCCGATTTCGTCAAGTTTGTAACAAATATTACGAGCAATTTCAAAATTGATTCCATCACCGTATAAATCAATTACTTGTGCTCGCTTCATTAAGTTGCTTACGCGAATAACCGTATTACGATCGAGCATGCTGCGAGTATGATCAATAGCACGTGAATAAATTAACGGCATAGTATGAATAATATCGTCAATTCCACTATTTCGACTGAATGGTACTACTTTTAATGAATCCTTTAATTTCATCATTTCAGGATATTCTGATACATAAATAAATTTCATATCAGCATATCCTTTAGTACCTAATTTTTTACATAATCTTGTAATTGTCGATGCACTAGTATAACTTGCATTAGCTAACTCATTAACACTCATTTCCAATAAAGCTTTAGGATTAGCAATAATGTAGTCGACAACTGCTTTTTCTTGATTAGTAAGATTTTCTAGGGTATTCATTTTATCAATAATCATCTCTCTATCCTCGCGTATCTTATTTTTCTTCATTATAATATTTTTATTGACGAAGCAACATTTTTTTCATTTTCTAAAAATTACTAATTAAAAATCCCCAGTTTTAACTGGAGATTTAAAAAATTAATTGAATTAGATAGCAAACATAGAGCACACAAGTCAAAGTTTGCCCAATTTTTTCTGTGATATCAAAAGTAGAATCCTTTTTCCAAACACGATACATCGCAATAGGTGGAAATAAAATAACTAAAAAATATGTGATGATTTTATATTTAGTGAAAGGATGTAATGCTTTTTCATCTGGTTTATTGAGCTCCTCTTTCATCCTTAAAATATTTTGTTGTCGTAGAGTCAATCCCCGATTGTTCTGTTTGATTACTTTTGTTGCCATCTCTATTCTCCTTGATTAATTTTCTTGCTTATTTGCAGCAAAAACAAATGGTAAATAAACGATAAATGATAATACTACACAAAGGGCTTGAGTAATAACTGCCCCAATACTTCCTCCCGAACCTAACCAGGCAATTAGTAATGGTGGAGTAGTCCACGGAACTGCATAAATCATTTTTCCACAGAAACCAATTACTGTCATAAAATATGCAAATGTTGCGGTAATGACAGGTGTTAAAATAAATGGAATCATAAAAATTGGATTTAATACAATTGGCAATCCAAAAGTCATTGTTTCATTAATATTAAATAGCCCAGGGGCTAAAGATAGTTTAGCAATTGTTCGATGGTCGGAACGTTTTGATGCCAGCAGCATAGCAAATAATAGTCCAATCGTACAGCCTGCTCCACCCATTGTTGTAAAACAACTAATAAATGTTTCATTTAAAATAAATTGTGGGGTTTGACCATTAGCTGCAGCATCAGTATTTGCGATAACAGCTTCTAACATGGTTGCTTGATAAACCGGTTTTAATACTTGAGTACCATGGATACCAATAACCCAGAAACAAGTTGAAAGGAAGAATATTAATAAATATCCCGGTAATCCTGTCAAAATACCTCTTAACGGCGCTTGAATCCATGTTGAAATCATATTGTAAATTGAATTCCCTGTTACTTTTGTAAATAAAAGTCCAAAGGCCGAAATAATCAAAATTGTAAGTACTGCCGGAAATAATGCATTAAATGCTGATGAAACATTTGATGGCACTGATTCGGGCATTTTAATTGCTAATTTTCCACTATCTGCTAAGCGACAATATATTTCCATTGAAACAATAGCTACGATCATTCCTAAAAATAATCCTTGTGCATTAGTAAACTCACGCGGCAATACATTGACTACTTCAACTAAATCAGTTACTCCCTCAACTGCAACTTTAGTAAACGAATCGCACAAAGATACATATGCAGAAATTGCAACAACTGGTGCCACTGTCTCTTTATGTCCTAATTGTTTAGCCATTTCAATTGCTATTAACACTACTGTACCAATCGTAAAGAAATTTAAAGTAGCGTAATTAGCTGCGGTAAATAATGGTGTCAATTCTTCAAGCCAAGCAAATCCATCAATTTTAGCTAAGCTGATTCCTGTAGTAGTTGTACTACACACAACATTACTAAACAGCGTACAAAATGCTCCCGTAATAATAATTGGCAGCAAAGCAGTAAATGCATTTTTAATCGCTGTCATATGACGTTGATTAGAAATTTTTGAAGCGACCTTTAATAGCCCCTCGGTAAGACGATCAGTCATACTCATAACTCTTTCTCCTTTTATCAATTAAAATTTTATTGTGCACAAAATTTAATTTATAGAATGATTGTAACCGCTAACAAATTTTAGTTCTACCGTAGAAAATTGCTTTGGTTGAAAAACGTCAAGATATTCAATATTTAGTTTTACTTTTTGAAAATTTCGTTCAAAATTTAATAAATAAAAACTATTAAAACTTTCTCTCTAACAGCCAACTCAATCTAAATTTATTTACTATCCTTCACAATTACCTGTTTTAAAATATCTTATTCTAAGCCGATTACTTTTCCTAATTTGAGTCCAATCCTCATACCTTCAGTTATACCTCTTTGAATCCATTATCATGATGCCTATCTTTAATTGTAATCATTTTTTATAAACAACTTGAATCATAAAATAATAAAAAGAGAACTTAGTCCTCTAATATAGATGCCCCATTTGTCGCAATAACTTGTTTATACCAGTCAAACGAATCTTTTTTATAACGTTTATATGAACCATTACCATAATCATCCACATCAACATACACAAAACCATAACGTTTAGACATTTGGTTTGTTGAATTAGATACCAAATCAATACATCCCCATGTGGTATAACCCATTAGCTCAACACCATCTTCATGAATGGCTTCATACATTGCTTGACAATGTTGTTTTAAATAATCAATTCGATAATCATCATGTACCTTGCCATCAATCAATTCATCTTTAGCCCCTAAGCCATTTTCTACAATAAATAACGGTTTACGATAACGATCGTATAGATCAACTAATGATACTCTTAAACCAATTGGATCAATTTGCCAACCCCAATCAGAACTAGGAATATGAGGATTTTTAATTGCAGTTACAGTATTACCTGCAGTTTTATTTAATCCAGTATCATCTTTAGCCACACAGCTAGATGAATAATAACTAAATGAAATAAAATCAACTGGATATTCTTTCATAATTCTTAAATCTTCTTCTGTCATATTAATATTGAAGCCCTTATTTTTATACATACTTAATAAATATGCTGGATACTCACCATGAACTTGGGTATCAGAGAAACAGTAAATTGAGCGCATTCTTTGTTGTGCTTCTAAAACATCTTCAGGTTTGCATGTATATGGATAATACGTTAATTTAGTCAACATACACCCCACTTTTGCATCAGGAATATTATCATGAGTGACCTTAGTCGCTAAAGCACTAGCAACAAATTGATGGTGCATAGCCTGAAAACATACTTCTTCAAATTCTTCCGGTTTAAATCTTGATTCAATCAAACCACCAGTCATAAATGGATGTCTAATAATTGAATCTATCTCATTAAATGTAAGCCAATATTTAACTTTATTTTTATAACGTTTAGTTATTACATCAACATATCTAACAAAAAAATCTATTGCTCGACGATCATACCAGCCATTATACTTTCTTGCAAACTCTAGTGGTGGTTCATAGTGTGACATTGTTACTAATGGTTCAATTCCATACTTTGCACACTCGTCAAATATGTCATCATAGAATTTTAATCCCGCTTCATTAGGTACTAATTCATCACCATTGGGAAATATCCGACTCCAGGCAATTGACAAACGATAAACCTTAAATCCCATTTCCCCTAATAATTTAATATCTTCTTTCCAGTGATGATAAAAATCACTAGCATGTCGTTTTGGATAATAAACTTCATCATCCGTTGCTAATGCCTGATCAATCATTTCATCAGTAATATCACATAATCCATGTACATCAGTTAACTCTTTTAAACTTTTAGGATCCGTAAATAATGCCACGTCACTTACCGAAATACCTTTTCCACCTTCTTTCCAACCACCTTCAAATTGATTAGCAGCAGTGGCACCACCCCATAAAAATCCTTCAGGAAATTGTTTTGTCATTTTATCGACCTCCGTATTCTAATTTATTTTAATGTTAGCACTATTGATTATTAATTTCTTATTTGTTTCATCTTATGAAAAACAAAAGCAGTAGATTTCTCTACCACTTTCGTTAATCAATATAATTATTTAATAATCTGCCATCAGCAAAATTAAGCTCCGGATAATGAGCTTTTAAATTTTCTACAACATTACTGATACCGCTACCTCCAGATGTAGCGAAAGGTACAATTTGTTTTTTAGAAAAATTATAACTTTCCAAAAAGGTATCAATAATTCGAGGTTCAACATACCACCAGATTGGAAAACCTAGATAGATTATCTCATATTGATCAAGATTATCCAATTTGTTTAAAATCTCTGGTCTACAGCTTTGCGCCTTCATTTCTAAAGAACTGCGACTATTATCATCCATCCAATTTAAATCAGCACTTGTATACTCGATCTTTGGACAAATTTCAAATAATTCCGCTAATTCTTCTTGAGCCAGTCTAAGTGCGACTTTTTTTGTAACACCACTAGCACTAAAATACGCAACTAATTTCTTACTCATACATTTCCTCCTAAACAATAATAAAGGTATATCTCTATACCTTTATTATAAGATGACTTTAAATAAAGTCTAATACTTAGTTTTTATTAGTAGTAATGCTTATTAAGCATCTATGCTGTTTGTTCAATTTGTGCCTGTTGTTTTTCATATAGCTTAACAAAAGGTAAATAGATCAATGCAGATAAAATGATTCCTGCTAATTGACAAATTGGCGCCATAAAATTACCCCCAGATCCTAAAAATGCAATTAACAACGGTGGCATTGTCCACGGTAAATCGACATACATAATTGGACAAATATGAAGCATTGTAAGAACATAACCAAAAATAACAGTAACTAGCGGTGCTAAAATAAATGGGATGATTAAAGTTGGATTCATTACAATAGGAACCCCAAACATACTAACTTCACCAATATTAAATAATTCAGGTACTAAAGCAATTCGTGCAATTGATTTATTTTCTGGACGTTTACAAACTATTAACATAGCTATCGTCAAACCTAACATACATCCTGTTCCACCAGTGGCGAAGAAAGCCCGATGAAATGTATTATTGACAATATTACTTGGCTCCAACCCTGCTTTAATTGCATCAAGATTTTCAACAGCTAAAGTTGTTAAAATAGGATTGAAAACACCACCAATCATGTTATCACCATGTAATCCAATTGACCAAAATACTAAACTAATAAACATAAATGTTAGTACACCCGGTAAAGAACCACCTATATATAGTAATGGCTTTTGAATAACATTAAAAATAACATCATTAATGTAGACTCCCGATACCGCATTTACCCCCAAACCAACTAAAGAAATAATCAAAATTTCAATAAATGCAGGTACTAAATATTCAAATGATTTAGCAATTTGTGGTGGTACTTGATCTGGTAATTTGATTTTTAACTTATCAAGTTTAAATAATCCACAAAATAATTCTACTGCCACTATCGCTACGATCATTCCTGTAAATAGTCCTTGACTCCCTAATGAACTAGTAAAGATTCCACTCACAGTTTGAATTAATTCACCTCCCGCTTTAATATCTAATGATGTTTGAGTTACAGTTAATAATGAAACGACTGCTAATAAACCACAAAACATTGGACTGCTTTTTCGACTTGTTCCAATTTCACCACCAACTAAAAATGTGATTGCAACACTGATACATCCAATTGTCGCAAAATTTAGTGCATTAAAAGCTGGATTTAAAAAACTTAAATTCATTACCGCTGGTACTAAGGCCCCTAATCCCGTGGTATCATTACAAATAACATTTGACCATAATACACCAATTGCTCCAATAATAGTAAATGGAACAAAAGTCTGAAATGCATTCTTGATTGATGAAAGATAACGATTTTCAGCAGCAAAAACGCCTACTTTCATCAATATATCTTGAAATTTATCCATAAAATTCTTCTCCTCTTTTAAAAACATTGTACTTAATCTTCGCTAGCAGATAATTAAGTTTTTTCAAGCCATATTCATCTTAGCAAAAAAATAATCATAAATAATAAATTGTCTAGATACAGGAATAAAAGTTCAATTATTTAGATTTATCAGTAAAATATTTCGTACTTTTAGTCCTATTTAAGTTTTCAAATCTTTAGTAAATAATTAGATACTCAATTAGTTTTACACAAATTGTAATGTACTATTAAAATCGTATAAAATAAAAAAGATTACTCGACTGAGTAATCTTTACAACCTAAAAACAAATAAATTATTATTTTAACTTTGAAATACCTGTTTCCAATATTTCCATTTGTAATAATGTTTGTTCATGAGTAATAATCTGAGGCTGATGCTTAACAATACAATCATAGATACCATCATACACTCGGGCATAGTCCCCTGTTACACTAACCACTTTTTCTTCGTGATAAAAACCATCTTGATCATAATAGATAAGGGTACCATAATGCTCCGGTGTATCAACTCCAAAATCTTTATTCGTCGGCATATAAAATAATTTTAAATGTTCTTCTTGACGATCCTTGCTCTGTTTAATAAACATTCCCTTCTTACCATATACAACAAAACTAGGTCTTTCTTTAACTCTAAAATAACTTGATTTAACAGACACTTTCAACGTTCCATAATACATATCTAGATCAAAATAATCATTAAAACGCCCCTCTCCTAATAATTGACGAACATCATAATTAATTGTATCAGGTTTTCCAAAATAACTAATAACCTGATCTAATGTATGGCAACCATGCCCATATAAATATGACATTGCAGGATCAAAATGATTGATTTTTTCTGGAACCTCCGGACGATAATAATCAAAATGCATTTCTAATTCTAATAAATCTCCTAATTTCCCACTCTCTATTACTTTTTGTACCGTTAAAAAATCACTGTCATAGCGCCTATTTTGATATGCTGAGCAATACAGCCCTTTCTCATCAGCAAGAGCAAAAATCTCTTTAGCCTGTGCACTATTTTCCATGAATGGTTTCTCAACTAAACAATGCTTTCCAGCATTTAAGACCATTTTTGCATAATCATAGTGTAAGTGATGAGCTGTACAAATAACGACCATATCTATTTTAGGATCATTCAATATCTTATTAACATCCTCAACATACTCAACTCCATCAATAGTTTTCCATAAATCATGTCTAATCCTAATATCAAATATCTTTTTAACAATAAACTTATCTGATCTTTGTAAGACAAAAGGTAAATGGTAACGATTAGCACTTTTGCCATTCCCAATATAAGCTAAAACTAATTTATTATTAATCATTTTCAGATACTACTCCTTTCTATTATTCATAATATTTATATTTTATTTTTCTCATCATGATATTTTGATAAAACATCAACAATTATTTGGTGATCCTCATTATGAGCTAATCCAGATACAATAACACTTCCAATCATCCCTTTACCAACAATAATAGGATAAGCACCACCACATATCACATATCTTTCATCATTAGTGTATTGCTGATAACAATGACTTCGTTCATTCTCTTGCCAAATTTGATAAGTTGGCAATTTAAATAGTTCTACTGTGTTTTGTTTACGATTTAACCATTGATCACCTTTTTTGCCATTCATCAAATATTGAAAAACAATATCTTGATTTAAAACAATTCTGATTCTAATATTTTTTAAGTTTTCTTTTTTTACTTTTTCAACTAAATTACAACCAAGCAAAAAAGCATCTTCATTATCAAACTTATTAAAAGCAATTAGTTTTTCCATTTTATCACCCCATTTATTTATATCATAAATATTTAGAGGTTTTGTTTATTCCCCTTATTTAGTATCTAAAGTTCTATTTTAAAACCATAAATAACAATTTATAAGTACCTTTAGACCTAAATAAAAAGGAGTTTAATTAAACTCCCACTAAATTATTAAATTTCTTTTTCTTAGTAACAAAATATGCAATTATAATTGATGAAGCTGTTAAAGCCCAACTAATTGGATAAATAATCAATAACATATTATATGTATTGAAATGCGGGAAGACTAAAAACATATAACCTAACCGAACCCCGCAAGTAAAAATAACACATAATAATGTTGAAATCATAGGACTGCCTAACCCCCTTAGACTACCTGACATAATTTCTATTGTCATATTTAAAACTTCAAAAATTAATATATATGTCATTCTGATTGTCGCCAACTCGACAATTTTAGGATTTGAGGTAAATATACCTGCAAAGAACCGATCAAAAACAATAAATATCATACTTAATGAGACTGTAAAAATAGTCCCTAAGATCATACAGCCTCGAGTAGATTTGATACATCTTTTATAGTTGCCTGCTCCATAATTTTGACTATTGAATGTAATACTAGCTTGTGAAAATCCAGTTATTAAATAGTATACATAAATTTCAAAATTCAAACCAACTGTTGAAGCCGCAACAACATCAGCTCCTAAACTGTTTATTCCTGATTGAATAATAATATTAGAAACATTAAATAACATCCCTTGAATAGCTGCAGGAATCCCAGTAAATAAGATATCTTTAGTAATAGTCTTATCTATTTTTAGTTTTTCTAACGATAATTTCAATGGTCCCTGTTCTTTAGTTAAGATATAAAATAATAATAAAGCACTAGTTGCATCTGCAATCAGTGTTGCTAATGCTACTCCTGCAACATCTAATTTACAAACAACAACGAAAAATAGTCCTAAAGTAACATTTACAACACCAGAAATCAATAAGCAGTATAGTGGTCGTTTTGTATCTCCACCGGCCCTTAGTATTGCTGCTTCAAAATTATAAATCGTTAAAAAAATCATTCCAATAAACGTAATCCGTAAAAACAAAGCAGCTTGATCGAGTACTTCTTTTGGTGTTGACATAATTTTCAATAGCCAGACTGCAATAACTTCACCAATTAAAGCAATGACAATCCCACTAATAATCGAAAGTAATATTGAAGTATGCACTGCTTTACTAGTATCTTTTTCATTTTGAGCCCCTAAAAACCGCGAAATAACAACATTTGCTCCGATTGATAAACCAACAAATATTGTAATAAATAAATTAGTAATCGGGCTGGTACTCCCAACCGCTGCCAAAGCATTACTTCCTGAAAAATGTCCTACAACAGCAACATCTGCAGAATTAAATAACTGCTGCAACACACTTGTTGCTGCCAACGGTAATGCAAATGCCAGTATTTTGTCCCAAATACTTCCGTTCAAAATATCAATTCTTTTTTTTTCCATAATAAATCCCCCAATTTTCTCACTTATTATAAATCTTCTACTATACTTTAAGGCAAGGGATTTTCAAAAACTGAAAAGAAGCTTATTTTCCAAGTTTTACTTTATCTAAAAATAAAACGTAGCACTTATTCAACTACGTTTTATGAATACTTCATTATATACAATTTTAATAACAGTAAATAGTTAATATATCTGTAATATCAAAATTAAAAAGGTATTGATCAAAACTAATCAATACCCATATTATTTATTCACTTTTTAATTCTCGTCCATTCATCATATTACGACATCCATATAAAATCAAAAACGATATTGCAAAGTTTACAAATAGTGCAACATAGCTAGCTGCCATCATCGCCACGGTAGTGCCGCTATTCAACAAGATGGCAGTAGTGATTACAGCACTTGGAATCGCACCAATCAACATCACTATCATTCGCATAAAATTCTCCATCATTGGTGAAGTTCGACTCTTTAAAAGTCTAACAGATAGTACACTTCCACTAATAAAGATACTAGTATAACCAATAACATTTAATAGATAGACAATGATCATCATTAGACTTTGATGATAATATAGGCCCATTGCAATAAAAGAAACAGCTGCAACAACAAATATCTTTATAAATGTTGGAATGATTACCGCAATCAATTTACTAAACGGCTTATCAGGAATTAAATAAATTTGATAATTTTTTAATTCTTTAGATAAATCTGAATTTTGTAAAGAAGAAAAAATCCAAATTACCATCATATAAATAAACATTCCAAACCCAACGTCAACTGCTATTGTTACTGCAATATATATTCCAATTGAAATCAAATCACTAACACTAATAAAACTATTAGTTTTACGCATTAATAAAATATTTTTTGACATTACAGCATAAGCCCCTTGGCGAAACTCCCCCTTAATCCCAAGCTTTACTTTCTTATTTCTTAAAGCCTCCTGATCTCCGGCTTTGGCCGCTTTCATTCGTTTTGATAAATCTAGAGAATCTTGTAAAGCCTGTTCATAAAAATTACCTCGATAACCAATAAATAAAACATATACTAAGATTACAGCTCCACACAACAAAAGATATCCTAATGTTACTAACAAATAGTTATGCTCAACATAAGCAATCAAAGCTAACTTCATCCACCCAAAAATAGGAACTACATAAAATAAATTTGATTGCACAAAATCCATAAACAAAGTATGATAATTACCCGTTTGAAGATATAAAACCAAAACGATAATTACAACAAAAGCAATAATAATACCAGGAATGATTTTCGAATACTTACGATATTTTTTATCCCCAATTGATAAAACATAAAGATAATCTGTTAATAATAAGAAAAACAAAACAGTGATAACAGATGCTAAGTAAGCTAGCACAATAAAAATAAAATTAAATCCGGCACCACCGCTAAATGCAGCTAAAAATACTAAACTAATCAAAGCAAGTAGAAAGGCCTGAATAATTGTTTGGAAAGTTAAATAGCTCATTACTTGTCTTCTAGTAAAAGGACCTGTAAAAAGATAGAATGCATCCTCACCTGTAAATAAAGCTTTTTTTGACTGCATCAATGTTGCAAATAGCATAATTGCTTGAAAACCAATTAATAATAAAATTCCCATGTGCAAATCTATATTATTAACAGCCATAATTTGACCTGCATCCACATTGAATAAACTAACGATCATTGCACCATAGAATAGAATCATAATAATAACAAATACTCCACTTGCTTTACGTTTAAATAAGTTTCTGATTGTCCCTTTGATTTTTAATAACCATAGTTTTAATAACGGTTTCATCTTACTCACCATCCGTTAACTCAAAGAAATATTGTTTTAACGATTCATCTTCTAATTCATCACGTAAAACGTGTTTAATAATTTTACCTTTATTCATAATATAAGCTTCATCATAAATATCCTTAATAATATCAATGATATGGGTACTAACAAAAACTGCACAACCTTCTTCCTTTAGCAACGTAAAAATTTTTAAAACATCTTCAATACTAGCTGGATCTAATCCTACCATCGGTTCATCGACTAATAAAGCTTGTGGCTGGATTAAGAGTGCTAATAACATACTCAGCTTCTGTGTCATCCCTTTGGATAACTCTTTAGCCATGCTTTTCCTTTTCCCTGTTAATTTAAATAATTCAAGATATTTATTCGCAATCTCGTGATAATTGTCTACTCGATACGCATTTCCAATAAAATCAATATGCTCATCAATAGTAAGCAGATCATACAAAATCGGTGTTTCTGGAACATATCCAAAACAACGTTTAGCCTCAATACTATCATTAGGATAACCACAAATTTTAATCTCTCCATCAAATTTCAAAAGATTAGCAATACTTTTGATCGTTGTTGATTTACCAGCCCCATTTGGTCCAAGTAAGATTGTGACTTTTCCCCCTTTAGCAACTAAATCAACATTATCAACAGCTCTAAAGCCATCATAAATTTTTGTTAAACCATTTACTTCAATCATTTCAAATTCCCCCTAGTCTATATATTCACTATACTCTAACGACCTAGGGCACTGTCAACCATTCATGCAATAATTAATACTTTTTAAGAAAATGGCACTAAATAGCTATACTCACCAAATAAATTATTGTGCTTAAATATAATAAACAGCTATTTTAAATATCAACAATAAGAAGCTTACTCTACAAATTCATTATACTTTTGCTTGATAATATCTGTTAAACGGACATCTGGATGATGATATTTCTCTCTTCTTTCAATTTCTTTTTCTTTAGACATATATATCGCTGCTGTTGGACACCAATGAAAACACGCTAAACAGGTCATACAATTATCTTTAATTTTAATTTTTCCTTCAATCAACTCAATATTATTCATTGGACAAACTTTTATACATGTTTGGCACCCGATACACTTCTCGTCAACTTTAATTCCACGCATATTACAAGCTTTATATACTGCAGAATTTTCAACTTCAGGTAATAATGAATAATCTATCTTATCTTGTTCTATTATTGATTTTACAAGTTTTTTGATATTTGTCTTTTGATTAGCTAATGTGTCTTTTATTTGTTCAACAGTACTCAAATAACTATTACCAGGCATTGGGATTCCCTTACTTAGTGCTAAACTTAAATTTTTTTCTTGTAAAAGATTATCAAATCTTTTTGCTACATCTCCGGGATGTCCTCTATATGTTGTGAATATAAAAATATAAGTATTCTGCTTAAATTTCATTTTTCTAATAGTATCCCTTATAAGATATGGCATATCCCCATAGTATATTGGAAAAACAAACCCCACTCGCTCATAATCAACTTCGATATCTTGTTTATTGTGAAGTGCTGCAAGCGATATAACATCACATTGCCCATCAAGAGATGCTGCTAATAGTTTTGCTGTTGTCAAACTATTGCCGGTTGCTGAAAAATAATAGATTCCTGTCTTCATATTAACCCCCTATAAATACTTTACTACTTTTAGAATTCTTAATTATAAGTATAACCAAATTAACTAATTTTGATAGTATTCTTTCAAACACAGAAAAAGAGGGGCTCATGTTTTTATGAACTCCTCACGTGTCATCAAATACTTAACTTAATGATATCGAAGCTTAACTTTCCTCAATTACTCCCATTAACTCTAAAATCCGATTTAAATCTTTAGTATCAGTATATTTGATTGTTACAGCCTTTTCATCAACCTTGATCTTAGTTCTAAATTTCTTTCTTAATAACCCTTCAACATAGACATATTCCTTTGGTTTTTCAACTTTAGGACGATCTTTACGACTATTGCCTAATTCAATTCCCTTAACAATGTTTTCAACATCACGAACTGATAAGCCTTCTTCAATACAACGAGCAGCTAAACTTTCGGCTTTTTCTTGAGGAAGAGTAATTAAACAACGAGCATGCCCCATTGTAATTTTTCCTTCAAGTACATAATTTTGAATCATTTCAGGTAATTGTAATAATCTTAACGTATTTGCAATATAACTTCTTGATTTACCAATTCTTTTAGCTAATTCATCTTGCTTAAGATTCAATCTCTCCATCATCATTTGGTAGGCTTTAGCTTCTTCAATAGAATTTAAATTCTCTCTTTGAATATTTTCCAATAATGCAATTTCCATCATTTGTTGATCTGTAAAATCTACAATAATTGCAGGTATTTCTACTAATCCCGCAATTTTAGCCGCCCGACATCTTCTTTCACCAGCCACAATTTCATATCCCTGGATTGATTTCTTTAAAATCACCGGTTGAAAAACACCGTGTTCTTTAATCGAAATTGCAAGTTCTTGTAGCTTTTCTTCATCAAATAATTTACGAGGCTGATAAGGATTAGGACGAATTTCTTCTAAAGAAACTGTTATCTGTTTTGATTCAGGTGTATTTTTTTCAATATCATCAATCAAAGTACTAATATCTCCACCAAAAATAGCATCTAACCCTTTACCTAACTTTTTATTTTTAGTTGTTGCCGGCTTACGAGCAGCAGGCTTTTTAGTTGTAGTTACTGTTTTCTTAGTTGCTGTTTTTTTAGCCGCCATCTTTGCTGGGGCACTTTTTGTTGTATTATTTGGCATTTCGTTTACACACTTCCTTTGCAAAATCTCGATAAGCGCGAGCTCCTTCAGAATTATTATCATAATCAAAAATAGCTAGTCCTTCAGAAGGGGCCTCTGATAATTTAATATTTCTTGGAATCGCTGTTTTATAAACTTTTTCTTTAAAATATTTGCGTACTTCCTGTGATACTTCAACCCCTAAATTGGTTCTTTGATCAAGCATTGTTAGTAATACTCCTTCAATTGTTAATTGTGGGTTGAAAACACTTTGAGTTAATAAAACAGTATTTAATAATTGTGTCAATCCTTCTAATGCATAATACTCACACTGAACTGGTATTAAAACCGAATTACACGCAGTAAGTGCATTTGTATTTAATAAACCTAATGCTGGTGGACAATCAATAATAATATAATCGTATCTATCCTTTATTTTATCAAGCGCTTTTTTTAAGCGTTGTTCACGACCTTTTTTTACGTTCGCTAATTCAAGATCCGCCCCTGCTAGATCAATACTACCTGGTGCTACATCTAATTTAGCAATATATGAAGGAACGATAACATCATTAATATTACACTCTTCAACAATTATATTGTATGTTGATAATTCAATATGATCGCGGTCAATTCCAATCCCTTGAGTTGCGTTAGCCTGTGGATCCATGTCCACAAGAAGAACCCGATTTTTAGCATTTGCTAGAGCGGCCGCTAAATTAATACTCGTCGTAGTCTTACCAACGCCACCTTTTTGGTTTGTAATCGCAATTATCTTTGTCATTATTTAGCCTCCCTCATTAATATTTCTTCCCAATAGTTTCACCTAGTTTAACTACGGTCTCTTTATCATTCATACTATTTTCAATTATATCGTTATCAATAACAACTTGATTTTCTTTTAATAAAATAATTACTGTTGAACCGCCAAATTCAAAGTAACCTTTTTCTTCACCTTTAAAACATTGTTTCTTATCATGGTTAACGATTCTACCAACCATCATCGCACCAACTTCCATTTGAATCATTTTACCAAAATTTTTAGATTCAATTATCGTATAGCTGCGACTATTCTGCTTATAAATCGGATAATAATCATTAGCAATAGGATTAACTGTATGAAATCTACCTTTAATATATTTATTTCCTATAATTTTCCCATCATCAATAAAACTATAACGATGATAATCATCTACTGTCAATCTAAAAATCATCCAATAACCATTCATATATTCCTTAGCTAACTCATCGTCTTCTAATAATTCCCCCAATGAATACCTTGTATCTTTAATCATAAAACGGCTATCTTGATCAATTTTATAACATGATAACTTAGAATCAGCTGGGCTAATCAAAACATTATCATCAGCTAAAAAAGGGCGTTTTCCATCAACTATTTTACGAGTAAAAAAGTCATTATAACTCTTAAACTCTCTTTGTTCATACTGCGACATATCTATTTTATTTTCTTTAATAAACGGTGCAATTCTTCGTTTTGATAAACTAGAATTCATATACCAGCCACCTAAATCACTAACAAACTTGCATACAAGGATTTTTAAAGCACATCTACCAAGAAATGTGCCATAAAGTTTCTTTAATAAGTTATTTTGGCCCTCACCGTTAGTTTGAACATTCCCTAAACGATCAACGACTATCATTTTGTCACCACGATTTGAATCAACTCTACAATAACTAATACCCCTAAAGCCGCTAAGCCTTTTGACTGTACTTTAGGAACTTTAAAATCAACAATAAATAAAATCCCTGTAATCAACATCAAAGCACCATAAAGATAATCCAACTGAAAAATAACATATCGCAAAGCATATGCCATCGGCAAAATAAATGATGATGTTGTCACTGGCAAGCCTTGATAATACTTTCTCTTTTCTGTTGTTTCTTTTTGTCTTGTCTCTTCTTTAACATTAAAATATGCAAGTCTAATAACCGCAGCTAGAACATAAAATATCTCTATTGCTAGCCATCCAATTGAACTTAATCCAACATTATACCCTAAAATAGCCGGAAAAACTCCAAACGCCACTAAATCACATAAAGAATCTATCTGGATTCCAAAACGCTTTTCTTCATCTGTACGATTTTTCTTACTACGTGCTACCATACCATCAAAAGTATCACAAATACCACACATAATTAAGCAAATAAATGCCCATTGATACATCCCATTAAAAGATAAATGAATCCCTGCCATTGCAAATATCAATGACAAATATGTAAGAATAACCGTATAACTATAATAACCGATCATTTTTCTACTCCCTAATAAAATTTTCAACAAAAACAGTATAGCACATATTTAACTAATAAGGTACATTAATCTATCTTTTGTCTCTTAATAAATCTAAATTTATTTGATTAATTGATATAAAATAAAGCAATTGAGCAGTTCGCTAATTAAACATATTTTTTAATTATTCTAACCAATTTTTAATTGCCCTATCAATCTTGCACCTCTTAATATTTAGTTACTTCTATGCATTATATCAAAATTTTCTTTTTAAACAATCTTTATTATTATGAGTTATAATTTTTATACTATAGATTTAGTCTCATTTCCAAACTTTTCCTATATATTTATGAAGTGATTTTATTTATATTATTATAAAAGAAAAAATAGGTAAACTGATGAATGATATGCTCCCTTCTAAGTAGACAAGTAAATTAATGACTTGTCACCTAGGAGGGAGCAGTTCAGAACAACTCTTTACCTGCTTTTTATCTAGATGTGTTTATTTAGTTTTAGTTAAAATCAATATTTAGTGTTTGGCCTAACATAACATCCTTATTAATATCCGAATTTAAGCGAGCATCCGGTTTATTTAAAAAGATTACTGAGGTAGTTGAATCGTAATGTTTACTAATTTCATTTAAATCAAATGCTAGCAGGACATCACCTTTATTAACTTTTGCGCCTTGTTTTACCATTGCTTCAAAATACTTTCCCCCTAATTCCACAGTATCAATACCTACATGAATTAAAAGCTCTACTCCTGATTCCGATGTGATTCCGATTGCATGATTAGTTGGAAATACTGCGTTTACTGTACCATTAAACGGTGCAATAACTTTTCCTTCTGCCGGAATAATTGCAAACCCCTTTCCCATTACTTCCTTTGAAAAAGTTTCATCATTAACATCACTTAGTGAAATTAATTTTCCTGCTATTGGAGAAATTATACCATTTGTTTCAACAATCTCGTCTTTTTCAGTTTTCACAAGAAGTATTGCAATAACAAAAGACGATATAATACTAATCAAGAAAGCAATAATTACATTTGTAACATTTACCTGTAAATAAATTGGTAAACTAACAATACTACTAGAAGCAAATGCTGGCAGTTCAAAACCGGTCATCGAAATAAATGCACCACCCAGTGCTCCACCTAAACAAGCTGATATTAATGCTTTTCTATTGTGGATAAGAACTGTATATAAAGCTGGTTCTGTGATTCCTAAGATAGCTGATATACTTGCAGAAGTTCTAATTGTTCTTTTTTCTTTATTTCTTGTTTTAAAAATCATTGCGGCAACTGCACCAAATTGACCCATTGTAGACATCATCATTGTAGGAAGCAAGAAATCTCCTCCGCGTTCTGCCAAATTTTGAAAAATAACAGGGGTAAATGCCTGATGCATACCTGTAATTACTAACAATGGTCTAATGAATGATAAGATAAATCCCCCAATAAAGCGATTAAATGTAAATAGTCCTCCCACACAATATGAAATAAGTACACCAACATAGTTACCTAGAGGCCCTAACACAACCAGCATTAATGGAACCATAATTAAAAGTGAAATTGTTGGAGTAAAAATTACTTTTAGTGCATTTGGCATTATTTTATCTACATAACGATATATATAAGATAAAATCCATACTGACAAAATTACCGGTACAACTGAACTAGCATAATTAATCAAAGGTACTGGTAAACCAAAGAATGATAATGATGCTTCTGTATCAGCAACAAGAGTTGTAAAAGTCGGATGAATGAGAGTAGCTGCTAATACAATTGAAATCATTCGATTCGTATTAAAAATCTTTGATGCTGATGCTGCCAACAAGATTGGTAAGAAATAAAATGCAACATCTGCCATCATATTAAATACGATAAAGACACCATTATCTTGAGGAATAATCTCAAATGCTTTAATTAATGCAATGATTGCTTTCAACATACCAGCACTAGCAATTGCAGGAATAACTGGCACAAATACACTTGATAATATATTTAAAAAGCTTTTGACAATTCCTTGTTTCTCTTTTTCTTCTAAATTATCTGCTTCAGAAAAATTGAAATCTTTTTCAATCGTCTGATAAATTTCACTTACCTGTGGTCCAATTACTACCTGTAATTGTTCATTTTTAAACTGCACTTTTAATACATCTTTTAAAGCCTCTAGTTTTTCAATTTCTACTTTAGTATTATCTTTTAAATTCATGCGTAAGCGAGTCATACAGTGCATGATATTTTTTACATTATCTTTACCACCTACATACGCAATGATTTGTTTTCCTAATTCTGTATAAGTCATGATCATTCCCCCTGATTATTTTCTTTTAAAATATTTCCATTTGATTTAATAAACTCTTTCATCCAGTAAAATGATGCTTTGGGATATCTCTTTTTAGAGCCATTTCCTTTATCGTCCATATCCACATAGACCCAGCCATAACGTTTTTTCATCTCACCAGTGCTTAGTGATACTAGATCGATGCCTCCCCACATGGTATATCCTAAAACTGGTACCCTATCAATTTCTACCGCCTTTTTTATTTCTAAGAAATGGTCATTTAGATAATTGATTCTATATGTATCGTTTACAAAATTATTTTCATCCGGTTTATCGACTTCGCCCAAACCATTTTCGACAATAAAAATTGGTTTTTGATAACGATCATACACTTCATTTAACACATATCGTATACTAACTGGATCAATAGGCCATCCCCAGGGTGTAGATTTTAAATATGGATTTTCACCGAATGGTAATGCGATGATTCCTAATTTATCGTCTTTCCCAATCGTTGTTGATCTATAACAGCTAAATGAATAAAAGTCTAAGGTTCCTTCTTTTAAGATTTCTTCATCATTTTCTTCCATTCTTATAGTCACCTTATATTCATCCCAGAAACTTCGTGCAAAGCTTGGATAATAACCTCTAAGCATTACATCTGAAAAATAGAATAGTCTTCTCCTTTGTTTCATCCATGCAAGTTGATCATCAGGATGACACGTTTTAGGATACGATGGACTAGTTGCATACATTGCTCCTAACATTGCTTTTGGCATAATTTTTTTTGCTAAAATTTTAGCCCTGGCACTGGCGATAAACAAATGATGAATTGCCTGCCAAGTAGTTTGAGCATCTGAATTTCTTGTACCCAGATGCGAGAATCCTTGAAGTACATTAAGTTCATTAAACGTAAGCCAGTATTTGACTTTTCCTTTAAACCTTTCAAATAACGCATTACATAACTTTTCATACAAATCAATCATTATTCGATTAGACCAGCCATCATATTTATTAGCAAGATATAAAGGAAGCTCATCATGGCAAATTGTAATCATTGGTTCAATATTGTATTTTAAACATTCATCAATGACATCTTCATAAAACTGTAAACCTTCTTCATTCGGAGTTTTTTCCTCACCAGTAGGATAAATTCTTGTCCAGCAGATTCCAAATCTCATCATTGATAATCCCATTTCTGCTAATAACTTAATATCCTCTTTATAGTGATGATAAAAATCAACCGCATTATGACTAGGATAATAAACATGATCGTGAATACACCCTACTGCACCTTCTGGAAATGATTCTCTATATGCAACTGAACCTAACGTTCCATCCGGCAATCTGTATGTAAGCCTTCTAGGGGTTGTGTACGAACCATCAGTCACAATGTCATGTGTAATGAGTCCTCTTTTTCCTTCATTAAATCCACCTTCATATTGAAAGTCTGCACTGGCACTTCCCCAATACATTTTAAATGGATAATTCATATTTTGTCCTCCTGTACCTGTCTTATCACACTGTTAGTATAATAAAAAAAATCACTTAATCTGTGATTTTTCACAAGCTGGCACACTGTTTCAAAACATGAAACAAAAGCTTACCTTTAATAACTATTTGTCATTTATTAAAAAAGAGATAAGAATATGTTGATCAAGTCCTTAGCTATTGAGCGCTTGATCGTCATACTATTATATCCTCACTCTCTTTTAAAAGACTTATATTTTCTTAGACTATTCCACTGATTCTCATATGAACAGGAAAATAAAATCAAGGCTTTTAAGCCTTGGATTTTGTTATTTATGAAACACATTTAACTACTCTTGCTTAAATCTCTTACTTTATCATCAATAATAATTATCAGTATATTTTTTATGATAAATAAGCGAAATAAGATTAGAATACATCTCTAATATAACGGACGATGAATAACTAAATTCTTCAGATAATTCAATATATTTATGAACAAAAGGAAAATGTTTTAACTTATTTGCAGTTATCATATATATTTTAGGACCAATTTCTCTATCCATAACACTCAAACGATCCAGCACTCTTTCTAAAAATCTTCCCCCGGCACTAAAAATAATAATCAGATTTTGATCATCTAAAGTCTCCAGCATTTCTCTTTGTTCATTTGGATCCTGTGTTGAATAAATGAATTTATGTAAAATCGTTAAATAATATTGAAGGGAAATAGCCGGAAAACTAGATTGAACATGTCCCATTAAAACTACTCTCTTATAGTCATGAATATCTTTAACTAACTCTTCGAGAGTGTCCGTATCCATATTTTGATTTAAATAATTAATTATTTCTTTAGAACGTTCGAAATAGTTCACAACATAATCTTTGGTTGTAACACCATCAATATGAGAAAATCTTTCTGCAATAAATGAGTTATATGTTGCAATCGCATATTGAAGCTCCATAAAATCCTCATACCCGATTTTACGACAGAAGCGGCTAATTGAAGACTTTGATACATTACAATTATCAGCTAATTCTTTAGTAGTAATTACCTTTCGCCTATCAAGATTTTCTAAAATATACTGTGCGATAATAAAATTCATTGAATCTGATGATTCTCTATTGATTACATTTAATAATTGAATCCTTATATTACTCATAAAATATCCCTTAACCTTTCCTTATATTATAAGATATCTTGATTCTAATTACTAGAAAGAAAAATTTGAGTTTCATTTTTTCTTGAAATCATCTATTTAAATATCTCGTAGATATGTCTTCAACACTTAAAAATATTACTTATGTAAAAAAGGTATGATATGGTCATACCTCTTTATCATTTTTATAATAACGGCTATCTTGATATAAAATAACCTCATCATTAGCTAATGATTTTTTTACATCTATTAATCGTTGATTTGAGGATCCACGGAATCTTAATTTACGATCCTTCAATGCTTCAACAAACGGTCCATCAATTAAAACATCTAAATATGATAAAATCTCAACATCAAAATCTTTGATTTCTTCATATAAGAAAGAAGAATATAACCAGATTGTCTTATTAGGACATTGTTCCTTAAGATGTTTTAATAAAATGGAAACATCCTGGCGATTTTCCAACTCTAATGGTTCACCACCAAGAATCGTGATTCCTACGATATGCGGCTGATTTACTAATTTAATTAAAATATTTTCAGTTTTTAAATCAAATTTATTCCCGCCAGTAAAATCCCAAGTTTCGGGATTAAAACAGTTTGGACAATGTCGTTTACAACCTTGAACATATAAAGATACCCTAATTCCTTCTCCGTTAGCAATATCCGTTTTTCGAATTTGAGCATATCTCATCGTTACTCACCATAAAGATGATTATCTAAGTGAACAAAACGTTCAGCAATTTCTTGTGTTCTACCTTGATTCCAGAAATTATCACCTAAATAACCACAAGTACGACGACAAACATTTAAAGTTTTATGATTACGATTTCCACAATTTGGACAATACCATTCCCGATTTTCATCTAGTAAGATTTCGCCGTCAAATCCGCATTCCTGACAATAATCTGATTTTGTATTAATCTCTGCATATTGAATTGTGTTATACATATAGTCAATCAACGCTGATAAAGCATCTAAATTTTCTGACATATTAGTGACTTCAACATAACTGATTGCTCCGCCAGAAGATACTTTTTGGAATTTTGCTTCAACTTGCAGTTTATCAAAAGCATCAATATGTTCTTTAACATTAACATGATATGAATTTGTTAAATAATCCTTATCAGTAATTCCTTCAACAATTCCAAAACGTTTCTTTAATGCTCTAGCGAATGTATATGTAGTTGATTCTGCTGGAGTTCCATATAAACCAAAACCTAATCCTGTTTCTTCTTTCCAGCTGTCACAAGCACTTCTTAAACGTTCCATGATCTTTGTTGCTAACTCATTTCCTTCTTTAGAAGTATGAGTTTGACCAATTAAAGCTACAACACATTCATATAAACCAATATACCCTAAGGAAATCGTTGAATACCCATTTTCCAAAAGCTTATCAATTGGTTCCCCTGACTCTAAACGAGCTAAAGCTCCATAACGCCAATGAATCGGGCTAACATCTGCTAGTGTTCCTTTTAAACTTTCATGACGTAACATCAAGGCCTCTTTACATAATTCTAAACGTTCATCTAAGATTTTCCAAAAGTTATCTAATTTATGATTAGCTGACAGACCAGCATCAGCAAGATTCAATGTCACTACTCCTTGATTAAAACGACCATACCACTTGTATTCACCATTTTCATCTTTCCATGGTGATAAGAAACTACGGCATCCCATGCAAGGGAATACTTGTCCCTCATAGTTTTCACGCATGATCTTAGCAGAAATAAAATCGGGCATCATTCTCTTTGAGACACATTTAACTGCTAAATCCGTTAAATAACGATACTTACTATCTTGCGGTACATTATTATCATCAAGAACATATAAAAGTTTTGGGAAAGCTGGTGTCACATAAGCCCCAACAGGATTTTTCATTCCAATAAATCGTTGTTTTAATGTTTCTTCAATCAGCATTGCTGTTTCTTCAATATATTCAGGTTCTTCTCTTAAATACATAAACACTGATAAAAATGGTGCTTGTCCATTAGTAGTTGAGAAAGTATTAATTTGATATTGAATCGTTTGAATTCCGGCTTTAATTTCATCTTGTAGGCGTGATTTAGCAATCTTAATAATTTGTTCTTCACTATAGTCAATTCCAATCAAACGACCTTCATTACGAACATTTCGTTGGTGCTTCTCATAACTTAAACGCACATATGGTGATAAATGAGCTAATGAGATAGTTTGTCCACCATATTGACCATTAGCTACTTGTTGTACGATTTGAGTTGCCACAGTACAAGCTGTTTGTAATGATTTAGGTGTTTCAATCAACTTATCATTAATAACTGTTCCTTTAGCAAACATATCCTTTAAATTGACAAGATCGCAATTATGCATTTTTTGGATATAGTAATCCATATCATGGAAATGAATGATTCCATCATCATGTGCCTGAACAATTTTAGGTGGTAATAATAGCCGCCGACAATAATCTTTTGAAAATTCACCAGCAATCAAATCTCTTTGAGTTGCTAAAACTGTAGCATCTTTATTTGAATTTTCTTCCATTGCTTCTTTATTAGTTTGGTTTACAATTCCATATATCTCTTTGTCAATCGTATTTGTTTCTCTTTGAAACTCCCGAACTTTACGATATCCTTCATATGCTTTAGCAGTTAAGATTTGTCCTTTTTCAATTAATTTTTCAAAAACTTGTCCCTCAATTCGATATATCGAAATATTATTATCACTGAATTGATGCCAGTTTTCTATCTCTACAGCAATATCATGAGCACATTTAGAATCAACGATCCCGCTTCCGCACTGCATTGCTTTTAAAATTGCTTTTTCAATTTTTGAAGCATCAAACTCAACGCTTTGCCCATCTCTTTTAATAACTTTCATTCTGTTCCCTCCTAAAAATCTCTTTTATTATGTTAACACTAAAACTTTTTTTATAAAAATAATACGCATCATCACCTCATTAAAATATTCAATTGGCAATGCACACAAATATTAATTATAACTGATATTTATATTAATTTCTCTAGTTTTTTTCAATTTTAGAAAATTAGTAAATTATCTATTTTGATACATCTAGTACTATCATCATCTAACAAAAATAATTGCTATTTTCCTAAAATATCAACAAAAAATATTTGTTTACTACTAATAGAGCATTTTACTTTTCAAGTCGATAATTCTCTAATATACTAATTTACGAAACTTATTATGGAGGACAAAAGAATGTACGTAATCAAGAAAGATAATACTAAAGAGCTTTTTAATATACAAAAAGTTGTAACAGCAATCAATAAATCTGCGACACGCTGTTTATATAAATTCAAAGAAGGTGAAGAAGCACAAATTTGTGATTTTGTTGAAGCCCGAGTTAAAGATTTCAATAGCAATGAAATTACTATCTCTCAAATGCACAATGTTGTTGAAGGTGCTTTAGATGCAATCAACCCTAAAGTAGCAAAAAGCTATCGTGATTACCGGAACTACAAACAAGACTTCGTGGCAATGTTAGATGAGGTCTATAAAAAATCACAATCAATCATGTATATTGGAGATAAAGAAAACAGTAATACTGATAGTGCTTTAGTATCGACCAAACGAAGTTTGATTTTTAATGAATTAAATAAAGAGTTATATAAAAAATTCTTCCTTACGACTGAAGAACTACAAGCTATTCGTGATGGTTATATCTATATTCATGATATGTCTGCCCGCCGTGATACAATGAACTGCTGCCTTTTTGATGTTAAAAGCGTTCTTGAAGGTGGATTTGAAATGGGAAATCTTTGGTATAATGAACCTAAAACTCTAGACGTAGCTTTCGATGTAATTGGTGACATTACTTTATCAGCAGCTAGTCAACAATATGGTGGTTTTACTGTTCCTAGCGTTGATTTATTATTAGAACCATATGCCATCAAGACTTTTGATTTATTTTATGAAAAATATCTAAGTTTAGGATTAGATCCAGAAACTGCTTCAAAAGTAGCTGAGGGTGATGTTTTAAATGAATTTAGACAAGGGTTCCAAGGATGGGAATATAAATTTAATTCAGTTTCATCCAGCCGAGGTGACTACCCTTTTATTACAATGACGACAGGAACAGGAACTGGCAAATTTGCGAAAATGGCTTCAATTGAAATGCTTCATGTTCGTCGACGTGGACAAGGAAAAAAAGGAAATAAAAAACCGGTTTTATTTCCTAAGATTGTTTTCTTATATGATGAAGAACTCCATGGCGAGGGTAAAGAACTTGAAGAATTATTTGAAGCAGCAGTATTATGTTCAAGCAAAACAATGTATCCTGACTGGCTCAGCTTATCAGGTGAAGGATATGTAGCTTCAATCTACAAAAAATATGGAGAAATCATCTCTCCAATGGGATGCCGGGCCTTTTTATCACCTTGGTATCGTCGAGGAGGAATGCATCCTGCTGATGAAAATGATACTCCCGTATTTGTAGGACGCTTTAATATTGGAGCGATCAGTCTCCACTTGCCTCTTATTTATGCTAAAGCAAAACAAGAAAGTAAACCTTTCTTTGATGTATTAGATTATTATTTAAACTTAATTAGAAAGTTACATTTACGAACATATGATTATCTTGGTGAGATGAAAGCCTCTGTTAATCCTCTTGCTTATTGTGAAGGAGGCTTCTATGGTGGGCATCTTGGTCTACATGATAAAATCAAACCTATTTTAAAATCTGCTACTGCTTCTTTTGGAATAACTGCTTTAAATGAATTAGAACAGTTAGCACATAAAAAATCATTAGTTGAAGATGGTTCATTTGCTTTAAAAACAATGGAACATATTAATCAAATGGTTGAAAAATTCAAAGAGGAAGATGGTCGTTTATATGCTATTTATGGGACCCCAGCAGAAAACCTCTGTGGTCTTCAAGTGCAACAATTCCGAAAAAAACATGGTGTAATTGAAAACGTTAGTGACCGTGATTATGTCAGCAACTCTTTCCATTGTCATGTTTCTGAAGAAATTAGTCCTATTGAAAAACAAGATAAAGAAAAACGTTTTTGGGACTTATGTAATGGCGGTAAGATTCAATATGTCAAATATCCAATCGATTACAACATGCAAGCTTTTAAAACCTTACTTAAACGTGCAATGAGATTAGGCTTTTATGAAGGTGTAAATCTATCATTATCCTATTGCGATGATTGTGGCCATGAAGAATTAAATATGGATGTTTGCCCAAAATGTGGAAGTAAAAACTTAACAAAGATAGATCGGATGAACGGTTATTTATCATATTCACGAGTTAAAGGGGATACGCGTTTAAATGATGCAAAAATGGCAGAAATTGCAGATCGGAAATCAATGTAATGAATTATCATAATATAACAAAAGATGATATGTTAAATGGTGAAGGGCTCCGAGTAGTTCTTTGGCTTTCAGGATGTACCCATCGATGTCCGGGATGTCACAACCCTCAAACATGGGATGTCACTAGCGGTATTCCTTTTGATGCTGAAGCTAAAGCTGAAATCTTTACAGAACTTGATAAAGATTACATTTCTGGAATTACTTTCAGTGGTGGTGATCCGCTCCACCCTTCCTCAATTAATGAAGTTGGTCAATTGATTAAAGAAATTAAAGAACGTTATCCTGATAAAACAATTTGGCTATATACCGGTTTCCAATTTGATGATATTAAAACGATTGATTTTATCAAAAATATTGATGTAATCGTTGATGGGCGCTTTGAAATTACCCAATTAGATCCTCAATTACATTGGAAAGGTTCTGCAAATCAACGTGTAATTGCAGTAGGCCCAACACTTGCTTTTAATACAATTATTCTTCATGACGATAACTAGGATGGCCATAGCCACCCTAGTTTTTATATATAATACAAATCCTGACCTAATGCTTTTAATGCACTTTCATCCGTAATCAAGTAATTGCCTCGTTTAACCTTACAAAGATACCCACACTGACAAAAGTCATTTAAGACTCGCTGTAACTGACGATAACTGCACCCGATCATTTCTGCTACTTGAACAAAATTATCCTTGATGATCAATTGTTGAGCACTCGAAATAAGATATGAAGCTAAACGATTTTCAACTGGATAATTAATTGAAATAGCAGTATTATGATTAGCATGATATAGCCGATTTGAAAGTGTTCGTGCTAAATAACGCATAAATATTAAATCATGTAATAAAATATCTTCATATTGCGCCACTGATATTCTAAAACAAACTGTATTTTTGAGTGCGTAAACATCATTAGTGACTTCATGATGATTTAGAAATTCAACTTCTCCAGTAACTGTGATTGGATTAGAAAAAGCTGATAAAACTGTTGTTCCATTCGCAGTCGTTCGACAGCTTTTAATTCTTCCAGATACAAGAATATATAAATATTCTAATGTCTGCCCTTGATGTAATAGATGTTCAGCCTTAGAAAACTCACATAATTCAAGATACTGATAATTATCATCACTCATCATCTGCTCAACTTTAAGCAAATTGATATAATACTCTCGATTTTTCATATATATCACCACCTTAAATATGACATATGTCGTATTTAAAAGCAATATCTTTTCTTTATAATAAATTTGGAGGTGTTAACTATGTATTTATTATTATCTTTTTTATGTGGTTTAATCGTATCGACCATGAATATTTTTAATGGTCAACTATCTGCCCACTGTGGTGCTTATCTAGCAACCGTTATTATTCATTTGATTGGTTTAATTACTTTTACCTTGATCATGTTTTTAAAAAAGCAAGAAATCTCCTTTAAACATCATTTACCCTTTATTTTATACACTGGCGGAGTAATTGGTGTACTAACTGTAATTTTTAATATTATCGCTGTCAATAATATTGGTGCAGCTTTGTTAACAGCATTAGGCTTACTGGGTCAAATGATTATTTCTATCATCCTAGAATCTAAAGGCTGGCTAGGGTCATTAAAAAGAAAACTAACACCACTTAAATGGTTAAGTTTAATAATTGTCACAATTGGAATTGGAGTGATGGTTAAATAATTGCAATAATATGTGCAATAGCTAGCGGTATGACTATTGTTTTAAGCCGTTCCATAAATGGATATTTAGCAAAAAAAATCGGTCCTTATCAAAGCACTTTCTTTAATTACTTTACTGGTTTGCTTACTAGTTCAATTCTCTTATTTTTTACCCTGTTACCAGCATTCAAAAACATTTCATTTACAAAGATAGATCTAATAATGTTAGTTGGAGGAATAATTGGTGTCTTTAATGTTCTAATTTTAAACATCGTCATTTCCAAAGTTACTCCAATCAAGCTAACTCTAATTACTTTTATCTCTCAATTACTTAGTGGAATGATACTAGACTATTATATCTATCACGTCTTCACCCTTAACAAATTGATTGGTTGTATTATCGTCATTATTGGATTAATTATATATCAATCTGCTGATATAAAAGTCATTTCAAATGAAGAAATTAATTCTATCTAATAATTTTCCTAATTATTTTAGATTGTCGTTGACAATCTTTTTCATGATTTTATTCAAATATTCTAACTTAGCTTTTTCATATATCTAACACATTTGTAAAAAACAGACCATTACTATATTGAGATCATAAAATCCTCATAATTTCCTTATAAAAAATTCAAAATGATAACTACAAGTAATAACATACCGTTCGCTTATATTTTCCTTTGTACTTAATTCTCCTATAAATTAAATAGCTATCTCTTTTTATCATTTCTCTCACCTCATATAGTATATTTTGTAAAGATAAGCAAAAAAATTAAAATAATAATTTCTTATTTAAATAACGAATATAAATGACACACATGATAATCGATGCCATAGAAGCAATAGGTGATGCAATCCCCATATGAAATAAAGTAATTCCGCTCAATTTACTAATTACTAAAGTTAATGGAATTCTTAAAATAAAGGTTGCCAGCAAACTATGAAGCATCGTAAAAACAGTATATCCACCACCATTTAAATAACCATTATAACAAAAGATAAAACTTGTACATAAACAATCAAAAGAATATGTTTGTAAATATAAAGCCGCATTTTTAATTACTGCCTGGTCACTAGAAAAAATTCGTGTGAAAATACTTCCATCAAATTGACAAACAATTGTCACAATCAATGAAATCGAAAGACAAAAAGCAATCCCATAACGCATTGATTTATACGCTCGTGAATACTGCTCGGCCCCAAAATTTTGAGCTGTCATCGTTGCAACAGCATTACCTAAGGCAATTGCTGGTAACATTAAAAATTCAATCAATTTTTCAACAACTCCAACAGAAGCACTAGCAACTAACCCCATACCATTGACGATTACCGTAATCAACAAAAAAGAAATACCAACTAAAGCACTTTGCAAGCCGATTGGTAACCCAACTTTTGTGATTTTCGCAATCATCGGAAGATTAAAACTAATATCTTGGCGATTAAACTTAAAACCTAATCCTTTATATTTTAGATAGATCAATGAAAAAATAAAAGCTCCTGCTTGTGCTAATACCGTTGCAATAGCAGCTCCCACTGCTCCCATTTGATAGCTATCTACCAAAATAAAATCTACAATAACATTTATTACACACGCAATTGCAACAAATAAAAGAGGTGTCTTACTATCACCTAAACCTCTTAAAATAGCACTAACTGCATTATATCCTACAATAAAAACAGTTCCTAAACTACAAATATATAAATAACTTCTAGTTGCACTGATTGCATCGTTAGGTGTATGCATTAATCCTACAATCTGATGATTAGTCAAAAATAATATAATTGAAATAGTCACAGCAATCATAGTAAACAACACAACTGAAGAACCCACTGTTGCAGCTAATTCTTTTTCCTTTTTAGCTCCAAAAAATTGTCCTAATAATACTGTGATCCCTGTTGTAAACCCAAGGATCAGGTTAGTTAGCATCGCCATTGTTTGACTACCGATAGAAACTGCTGAAACATCACTTGTTGTAGCGAAATGCCCCACCACAAATAAATCAGCAGCTCCGTATAATACTTGTAATAAGTTTGATAACATGAAGGGAATTGCAAAGAGCATCAAACTTTTAAAAACACTTCCATTTAATAATTCATCATTCATATTTTCCTCCTAAAAAAAGCTGGATAAAATAGTGGTTTGACCCACTACCTTATCCAGCATAATTTCTTATACCCTCCGGTAAGCAAGAAAATTTTACCAAGTTTGCCCTTAACTGTCAAACTTTTTATTTATTTAGTTTCTCTTAAGCAATATTAAGAAAGGTTTAATTTTATTAATTGAATAAAGTGGTACAATTCAAGTATGAAGAAACTACTAATAATCTGTTTAGTCCTCCTAACAGGATGTACTAACGCAAACGCAAAAGTAAATAAAATCGAACATCAAGATATTTTTGATCAAGTCCAATTAAGTGATTATCAAAATGTTATGATCGTAGCTCATCCTGATGATGAAACTATTTGGGGTGGAATGCATTTACTAAAAGATAAATACTTGGTTGTCTGCCTAACTAATGGTGATAACGAAATACGTTCTAAAGAATTTAAAGAGGTGATGAAAAAAACACAGAATACCGGACTTATTTTAAATTATCCTGATAAAACAAATGGTAAGCGGGATAATTGGAAATCATCATATCAAAAAATTGAAGACGATTTAAATTATCTTTTATCGAAACAACATTTTAATCTCGTTGTTACTCACAATCCTAAAGGTGAATACGGCCATCAGCATCACAAGATGACAAGTGCAATTGTTACAAGTATTGCTAAAGATCTAGCAATTACTAATAATTTAAAATATTTTGGTCTTTATTATCGAAAAACTAACCCTATCTTGCCAATGAAACCAACCTTTGATGATGATCTTACCAAACAAAAATTAGAATTAGCAGATTGTTACTCCTCTCAAAAGAAAGTCTGCCATAACTTAGGACATATGTTCCCATATGAAAACTGGATCAGCTACGATGAGTGGCATTGATCCAGTTTTTTATCTAATCTTTGTTTTATCAATCAAACGATAGTAATCTAACTTTCGTTCAAGATTCTCTTCATAATTTAATTCAAAATGGAATGAGGAAAATGCTGATAATTGTCCATATATTAGCCAAAGCGAAGTTCAAACAATTTTCGCTGGAAATATACAATAAAACCAACATTAGTTGGTTTTATTGTATTAACAAAGATTTTACATTATACACATTCATAAAATCCCCCACCCCTTATCTTACCGCTATATTCTATACTATAAATAACGGGGCATAGCAGAATAAGATTTTGATGATAATTCTTTATCATCAAATTTAGTTCTAAAAACTTATCCTCCGATTTTTTCAGTATAGAATTGTTCTTTATTCACCTTGACAAAAAAAAGCACATAATGTGCTTTTTTAGCTCAATGTACCATTTATACTGCAGCTTAATGTGACAACTGCTGTCTTAGTGTATATAACTACTCCATTTTGATATTTATTAGCTGTTGCTTTACCAATTGCCTTATTTCCACTTTTTGAAGACGATTTTGAAGAAATCCTCCATGCAGTCCCAGGACATGTAGTTGATACTGATGAACTGGTACATTTGGCAGAACTTCCATTATAGGTAAATGTTCCTTTAACTGATACCGACCACATAATTTTCCCATTACTGTAATAATTAGAAGTCTTTGTACCTGTCTTGGTTCCTGCCGCCTTTACCCGTGTATCTTCAGCTATAGTCGTAACAAGATAATCTCCATTTTCTAAATATTCTGTTTCGATATTAATTTCTGCAGCACTTACTGGCGTGTATGTTAGTATAACTCCCAAAAAAAGAAAAAGTGACAATAATATTTTTTTCATCTTCTACTCCTCCGTAATAATTGTTTCTTCTGTGATAACAGATTCACAATAATCAATATTTTGCTCTTTAGATTCTTTATAACCGATATAAAATAAATAACTATACCACAATGCTATACATAAAGCTAAAACAGTAAGTATAATTAAAACTCTAGATATAATAGTGCGAAGCCGTAATTTTCTGATAAGATAATTCTCATCACAGCTGTTTAAATACGAGATTACTACATCTTTTGGTTCTCCAAATTCCTTAATAATACCATGATATGATACTTCTGGAGTTTCATCTGAAAATTCTGATAAGTTTTGTTTAAATCCATTCAAATACTTTTTCTCGTTTTTTCCTTTTATTGGAAGTAAAGTTTTAACATTTTTATAGTATCTGGTTATGTCTTTATTTTTTTTCATTTTAATGCCCTAACAATGATTAATGATATTTTCAATTCCGTTAATCATTTCCCTATATTCATTAATTAGATTTTGTAGTTTTTCAAGACCAGATGGTTCTAGATGATAATAAACACGAAGTTTCTTATTAGCAATTTCCTCATACGAACTAACAATCCCTTCTTCTTGTAGTTTGCAAAGAATGGGATACATAGTTCCAGATTTAATATCAAGTAAATTGTCGGAATATTCTTTAATAAGCTTTGTTATCTCATAACCATAACAGTCTTGTTTCTTTAAAATGCAAAGCAACAGCATTTCAATTTTAAATAAATTATTTTTACTGCTCAATATAATCACCCTTAACGTCAAGTTAATTACATTATACTACACATGCAATTTTTATCAATAAGTAGATTTTCTATATATATATATTAATTGACAACTATAAATAATAATGATAATATATATTTAAGGAAGCGCTTTCTAAAAAATATATTGGTGGGAGAAAATAAAATGAAGAAAAATTACAAAAGGATTACTATTATACTGACTGCTGTTATAATCTTTTTAGGCAGTTCGGTTTCTATTAATGCGCAAGAGAACATTACAATTTATAATTCAACAATGGGAGAGGTAATGCGACATTTTGAACCTGCTGCCTATTCAGAACTACCCATTGAAATCAAGGAATATTATGATTCAATTGGTGCATATAAAATTTTAGGTGAAAATGCTGATGAAGTATTACCGGAATCGAGGGGGGTAATTTGGGTTCCTAGTGCAATAGTATTAACTACTGTATATAAAAATAGACCAAGTAGTGCGAAAATAACTTTTGGTGGTAATTATAGTTGCACTAAAGGCGTTAAAATTAATGGTTTCGCATATGTAATAGAAAGCTCAAATGGAAATATTGTCGAATCCGGAAGTGTAAGTAAAACCAAGTCCACTTCTGCTTCTTTAAGAAAAACCGTTTCAAGAAAGAATACAGGGAAGAAATATTATTGTAGAGCAATTGGTCACTATATGGACTATGATACTGGCTTAACTAAAACAACAATGCAAACATCAGGAAATTTTAGTTAGAAAGGGGGACTCAATTTGACAAATAGTGGATTAGGAATTATGTGGGGGCCTGTCTCAATTGACGAAAATGCAATATTGATAGTTGTACTATTAGCTTTATTGATAATTGGCACATTAATTTATTATAAAAGAAAGAAATAAAATTGATATATCTCAAGCTAAATAAGAGTAGATAAAAAAGCTATGTTTGATATGTTAGAGTTTAAATCTCATAACTTTTATTCAAGAATTAGAGAGTTGTTCAAAAAGTTGGCTATGGCCTCATGGATAGAGTTCGGCGATGACGAAATATTCGTGACGAGTTTCTAAATGAAAAATTTAGATAATCCTCGTGGTGTATTAGCAAATAAATAACAAGAAAACGTTTTCGATTTATTTGTTAATACTCTTTATAATTTAAAAAACTATGAAATGCAGAACAAAAAAATGAAGAAAATAATTGCTTTTATACTGGTATTTACATTAAGTTTTGGTGCAGTAACAAATGTTAGTGCGTTAAACAATAGCGTAGTATATTCATACTCTTATAAAGACTATGAAACCACAATTCTTAATTCTACCAATGAATATAATATCTGTTTTGAAATAGTAGAGAATGGTGCTAAAAATAAAATTAGAGTATGATACAGACTTTAGATATATAAAAGTAAATAATAATTATTACAATTTTAATGATTGTAATAATGCGTTATTATTACAATCCACATATATATACGACAAAAATCAACCTATTACAATTGTTGAAGCGTTAACTAATTTTTCAAAGATTGATAATATAAATGATTTAAATAGCAACAAGATTTCAGTAAAAAATAATAACTCGTTAGTACCAAAAGCAGAGTATGGTAAGTTTTATTTTGTTGGAAGTAGGAAGAAGAGTATGCTAGTATCTTTAGCAAGTAGCGCAATATCTACAATAATTGCATTCTTAGTAACTGGTGCCTTAGGACTTAGTGTGACAAAGGCAAATGTTGTTTCATTCATATCAGGAGTATTATCCTCTGAAGGGGTTAATTATTTTACTTCTGATGTATATTATAAGGTTTATCAAGCTATTTTAAATGCTCATAATACAACAAGAGAAAAAAGAATTTTAGGTGTCTTCCAACCTTTTAAAGCACAAGTTGTGTGGGATGATGCACACCCTTATTACAGAACGTTTGAAACACAGAGACCAAACAGTTAAACATAATATTTCAACATTGTGAAAGGAAATACAAAAATGAAGTGTCCATATTGTGGAAAAGAAATGGATAAAGGATTTTTTAATTCAGCAAAATGGGATTATACATGGACCCCGGAAGGTAAAAAACCCCATTTTTGGAGAAATCACCCAAAAGAATATGAAGTTCTTTTAAAAAAAGGATGGAATATACTACAATTAACAGCATATAGATGTGCGGATTGTAGAGTTATAATTATAAATGAAGATGATTGTTAGTATAAATTCCATTATGCTAAAATCGAATCGTTGGTGTTCTACCTTATCGTTTCAGAATTAAAAAATTACTATTGAATACAAAAAAGTTCGTAATGTATTTTACGAACTTTTTTTTACCAATGTCCTTCAGTCAAACTGCTGAACCGTTAGAAATGATGAAAATGATAAATTAACTTTTAAAAAGTATAGTAATCGAGAGTTTTTTAACATTCGCGAAAATACAAAAGGCTATATATATCAATGGTTTAAAGTGAAAAAAACTATTGCAAGCTAGGTTCCAGGCTTGCAATTATGTATTATTTTTTATCAAAATTTTGGCAAAATACTCCCACCTCTACAGGTGGTGAGATAAACGCCGATTTATTTCACTAAAATTATAGCTTTTATAAAAAATAGTTAATTTAGGGTTTGATTAACTACATTTTAATGTTGTTTTGATGATTTTGAAGTGCTGAAAACAATACACCATAATCGTACATTTTAAAACTCAAATAACTAAGGATATCAAAAAAGCTAGAAATAATACATTCAATATCTTCGTCTTCTTGAACACCCAGTCTTTTACATATACGTTGATTTGCTTTATAAATCTCTTGATATACTAAAGCACATCTACTTCCTTCTACAAATTCATTTTTTACTACCTTACTCTCTTTTTGGGGATAGTTTCTAAATCAGTATCCCCTGTCATTAAGTCATATACTAATTCTTTAAATTTTTCACTTTTTATATCCATTATTTACACTCCTTTACTTTTGAATAAATAGTGTTCGTATATTCTTTCTCCCGACAGTAAACGTTCTTCCCATGAATTCTCCTCTACACTGCTTGAAAAGTCAGGATATGAATCGCATGATGTTTATAGAGCTTTATCCTGCCTGGCTGAGGAATCAAGCTACATTCAATCCAAACTATATAAAAACACTCATTTCATCAAGAAAAGAAATACCAACACACTTTATTATGACTGCACCAATTACTATTTTGAGATTGAAGAAGATGGTGACTTTAGAAAATATGGAAAAAGCAACGAGAATCGACCTAATCCAATTATAGACATGGGACTTATGATGGATGGTGATGGTATACCCGTTAGCTTTTGATCTCTATGAAGGAAACAAGAATGAACAGATGACATTAAGGCCTCTTGAAGAAAGACTTATCGTTACATATTCACTAAAATATGCAATCTATCAAAAGAAAATCAGAGAAGAAGAAATGTATGATGGATTCTATACCAGCACTACAAATCTTGAAGATGATGATATCAAATCAATAATCGAAGTATCAGAAAGAAGATGTCAGATAGAAGAATGGTTTAGAATCATGAAAACAGATTTCAAGACAAGACCAGTATATCTGCATAACAAAGATAGAATCAAGGCATATTTTCTAACATGCTTCATTTTGCTAATTATCTACAGACTTTTAGCGTATAAGTTGAATAACAGATATGCAGTAAGTGAAACATTAAAAACACTAAGAGAAATGGAATTAGTAGATACATAGTATAATGGAAATATACTAGCATACAGGAGAACCCAAACAACAGATGAGCTTCATCAATTATTTGGATTCAGAACAGATTATTAAATAATTGGAAAGAAAAAAATGAGAAATATCATAAAAAATACAAAAATCGTATAAGTTACGCATATTCGATACAAAGGATAAAGTGGTACAATTCAAGTATGAAGAAACTACTAATAATCTGTTTAGTCCTCCTAACAGGATATACTAACGCAAACGTAAAAGTAAATAAAATCGAACATCAAGATATTTTTGATCAAATCCAATTAAGTGATTATCAAAACGTTATGATCGTAGCTCATCCTGATGATGAAACTATTTGGGGTGGAATGCATCTACTAAAAGATAAATGCTTAGTTGTCTGCCTAACTAATGGTGATAACGAAATACGTTCTAAAGAATTTAAAGAGGTGATAAAAAAGGGACAAAATAAATTTTGTCCACGGGGTGATTAATCACTACAGATGATTATCACCTTTTTTTGTTTTATAATATACCTGGTGATATATAATGATTGATTTAGCTGTTCCTGTTGATACCTCAAGTCTTCTTAACTTTAGTCAGTACGTTCAAAATGCCGGTAAAGAAACTTTTAGATATATCTTTTTTGACAACTTTGATTATATTTCCAAACTACATAACTCCGGTAAAATGCGCGATGTTATCTTTGACAATATTCAAAAAACTATTTTATGCTCTTCTATCTATCTGGGTTATGATCTTTATGAGTGTCCCTACTGTGGCCAGGAGACTATCGTCGCTCATACCTGCTCTTCCAGATTCTGCTCCAAATGCGGTTCTAAAGCTTCCCAGCGGCGCGCTGCTTTTGTTTCTGCTATGGCTTTCGAATCTAAGCATCGTCACATTGTTTTCACTATTCCTAAAGAGCTTAGGTGGTTCTTTCTAAGGGATCGTACTCTTCTTGACGGCTTTTTTGTAGTTGCTCGCAATGTCCTTGCCTGTGTATTCAATGACCGCAAATACCGTAAAGAAAAATCCAGACATAAAAATGATCTTATGTATAAACATCCTAAACATAAATCAAAATACCTCAGGAAAAGAAAAAAGCCGCCAGATAATGGAGTATACGGAAGAAGAGCTTGAGGCGTTAATAGAGGATGAAGTACTGATTGAAATGAAATGTGAATCGTGCGGATATGAAGAAGGAGTACCGGACTGGATATTAGAAGAATTTTTAGGAATGGAACTAAGCAGCGGATCCAAAGACAGGAGATACAGCTGCCAGTGTCCCAACTGTAATAAAACAATGTTCAGGAAAGAGTAATTTTCTGACACTTTTTTGGGTACCATAAATCAGGTACCCTTTTAGTTGGAATGATATACTGTTATTATCAGACGAATCCAAATTCCTATAGAATAAAAAAGAGAAGATACTGCTACCTTCCCCTGAATTCCTAATCTATATCTTAATAATAATGACGTTCAAATGTAGCATATTTCTTATTTAAAATGATATATGCAACAATCAAGATAATTCCAGCACCAGCACAAATAGCACCATCTAAACGTAAACTCCCTACCGGAATATCAATGCTCATTCCTAATAGACGATTTCCAATAGTAAACTCCATTGCACTAACAACTAATGGCATAAATAAACCAACTACAATACCTGAAATAACAGCAGCGATTCCACTAAATAAAGTCCATTTATAAAATGATTTATTAATCAAACCAAGTAAAACTGCTGTTAAAATAATTCCCACCACACAAATAATTCTCGTTGGAGTATCACTTAAAGTTTTATAAGTTTTAATAAATTTTTGTGTTCCTGGTGTTGTTTTTTGGACCTTTTCAACGGTACTTACAATTTTATTTTGTAAGGCACCATTTTCATCAGTAATCTTACTTTGAATTTGTTCACGCTGCTCTGTAGTGATTTTTTTACCAATTGCTTCTTCGATTGCAGGAATATTTTCATCAACAGCTTTAGATAATTGTGCAGCAATCGCAGCAGTATCAACATCACTACCATTTGCTACAGCTGCTGTAATTTGATCTAATAAATCGCTCGTCACATCATTTAAAGCACTATTATTTTTTACTGCTTCCTCAACTTTCTTGATATTTTCATTACTTACATCAGGAAATGCTTGATTAAGTACTTCTTCAATCCCGTTACTTGCCTCTTGAACAACGACAGCATTTGTAATTGCTTTAGTTGACATTGTCTTAATTGATAGATTAACACATAGGAGCATAATCAAACATAACATGACAATTGTTAATACTACATTTCCAAATTTCTTCATTTCTTTCTCCTCAATAAGATGCCTTGTTCCAATTTCTAAACTATAAGATATCTTTTCTAATGTATTTATTATAGTTTTTTTTATCTCTTAAGTCAAAAAGAGTGCCAAATCACACTCTAATTATACCGTTTTCTGCGGTTTGTATCTTTAACAATATAAATTGGTCGAGCTTTATTTTCCATATAATCTTTAGACACATATTCTCCTAATATTGCAATTAATAACATTTGTGTTCCACTTAAAAATAAAATTAAACAGACAATCGTAGTATATCCACCTACGCTATTTCCAAACATCAATGTTGAAATCGCTGTATATAACGATAAAATAATTGAACCAACAAATAGGATAACACCAAATATTCCTGCTATCTTTAGTGGAGCAGTAGAAAATGAGAAAATTCCTTCTAAAGCATAAGAAAATAAGCTTTTAAAATTCCATTTAGTAGAACCAGCAGCCCTTTCTACATTATTAAATGGTAACCACTTTGTCTCAAAACCAACATATGAAAATAAACCTTTCATATAACGATTATACTCTCTAATTTCTAAAATTGAATCAACCATAAGACGACTCATCATTCTAAAATCTCCTGCGCCATCACTCATATCCAATTTTGATAATTTTTGCATCACCTTATAAAATGACTTACTTAAGAAATTTCTTAATCTACCTTCACCCTCACGATCCATTCTTTTTCCCGCACAACAATCGTAACCTTCTTGACTTACTGCCTGATACATCGGTGCCAGCAATTTTGGGGGATGTTGAAGATCTGCATCCATGATTACACAATAATCACCGGTTGATTTTTCCAAGCCAGCGAACATCGCTGCTTCTTTTCCAAAGTTGCGAGAAAATGAATAATAGTCACAATGGTGATCTTTAGCACAGATCATCTTTAATAAATCAATTGTATGATCATGACTACCATCATCAATAAATAAGATTTCATAATCAATATTTTCAATCGTTTCAAGTTCTTTAGTCACTTCCTTATGGAATAATGGAAGTACTTCCTCTTCATTATAACAAGGTACGATTACACTAATTTTGTCCATATTCATGTCCTCCTTTGGCAGCAAAAATCTTAAACTTGCATAGCCCATAATTTGAAACTACTGTAATTACACTAACTACTACTTTTGATAACATCTCATTTGCAGATAATAACTGAATAAAAATAAATAATAATCCGCTTTCAACTAATAATGTCCCTAATCTTAAAATAAAGAATTGATAAGCTTCTTTTCCAGTTTCATTAGCACTTTTAAAAACAAAATGTTTATTAGCCCAAAAAGCGAAGATAACAGCACCAACCCAAGAGATTACATTTGCAAAAAGCCAGCCCTGATCCATCATTGTAATCACAAACCAATAAATTACAAAGTTAATTAGCGTTGTGCATCCACCTACAAATACATAACTAATTAATTCTTTCAAATCCTTTTTCATTCTTTTTCCTTCTCCCTTGAAATACTAACCATATAAAACCCACACCACTACAAACATAACCAACATTTTTCATTGGAGCTTTAAATATAATTCTAATCTGGTGTTGTCCTTTAGAAATCTTTGCTCCTAAAAATGCTTTATTTACACACTCCTTAGCAACTTCTTTGCCATCAATTAATACCGTATAGCCATTTTGATACGGTAATGAAGTAACTAAATAGCCATCATTACTAACATTGATTGTTCCTTCTACAAGATTGCCATCTTGATTATACGAGCCAACTAATGCATCAATTTCTTGATTACGGTTTTTGATTACATCATAGTCAATCGTAGAAACTTTTATATTCTTTAAATCATAACGTCCATTACTGAAACTAATACTAAGTTGGTCAAGCAATTCATTTTGACTTAAAACATATGTAAAATGCGTATTATGATTTGGATAAGCAGCACTTGAACTAGATAACTTATTTTTTACCCCATTAATCGTAATACTCGTATCTTTACGCTTAATTAATTTAACTTTAGCTAAATCAAATTCCACAATTAAAATCTTATTAGTTAAATCTTGATTGATCCCTAATTCTAATTTACCCGTCTTTTTAGTGTTAATACGATAGCCATCATTTAATTTAGTTATTTGTAAATTATCGCTTTTTTCTTTTACAACTGTTTCTAGTGCAACCGTAGCTGCCTTACTTTGATAATTACTCTGACCGCCTGCAACAACCACATTATTATAAATAGTGTCTAATGTTTGTGGGTAATCTAGACGATCAAACTGCACAACATCATAGCTATTACTAGTTGCATAAACAAGCGGCAATACTTTATCATTTTGATATAGATTATTACCAATTGCTTGATATCCCATCGGTACTACATTTTCACTATAGAGCGTCTTCACTCCCATCATTCCTTGAAAGAAAATATTTGAATTTGATAGACAAGCGACACGATTTTTAATACTAATAGGATTTTTAATAATATCGTAATAAAAATGATTATAGAGACTATTACTAACGGAACTATAGATTGAACTTCTAAGCTCGTTATTACTAACTTGATTGACAGTGTTCAATGACTGTTTAAAAATATCATATCGACCATCTTTTTCTACTTTAATATTTTTTAAATTCGAAACTTGTTGATAAGTGTCTTTTGTAACAAAACTCTCTTTTTGATTATTAACATAGCTAATTATTAAAGGCATTACCAACAATAAATATAAAGTTCGTTCAGTTATTCTTAGATACAATAATATCCCAACCAAACAAATTATAATATCTAAAATAACTAATGGCTCTTTATAAAATAAGACAATTGGTAAAATAAGTAGCACAATTAATTTTAAATCCAATTTAATTTGTGATTGTTTATACTCATTGATTGTTTGAATTACTACATAAATAATCAATGGTGTAAAAGGAAGCAAAATCTTGGCCCGAGGATATAAAAAACCATTTAAGACAAAACTAAAGATCGGGATAAATAATAACAATAATAGCCAGATCGATAATTTTCTCGTTTCTTTTAATTTTAAGCTTAGAACTAAACCTGCCCATGCAACAAAGCCTAATCCACAGCCATAAGCATTATACAATAGGGCTTTAAAATCACCTCGTGGCACTACTAACGACATCAAATCAAGTGAGCCGCCACTACTTTGATGGTTCTCCAGCATAACATAGGCAGTTGGAATTAAAAGAATTCCACAAATAAGCACTCCGATCAATAACGGCTGAATAAATAAACATAACTTTTTAAAAGTAATTAGGTTTTTCAATCGATACATTTCAAAACAATAATATGTAAAAATTGTTAGTAAAGCTGAAATTGCAAAAAAATAACTATTTGCAATTATTAGAACCACTGCTCCAATTAATAACCCTTGCTTTTGATTTTTAATATATGTATCTACCGCGATCAATGCCAAAAGCACTCCAGGCATATAATCAACAAACATGATTTGGCGGTGACTTTGGAATAATACAGAAGAAGATAATAATAATACAGCTCCAACTATACATAGCGTTGTGCTAAACTGTTTGCGTTTCAACCATATATAGGTCAGGTTAACACTTAAAACTAAATTTATTATCATATAGGTAATTATAATATCTTTCATTGCTATTCCAGGAATAAGACAGCCAATTAATACGTCAGGTCGAAACAATCCATAATAAGATATATTATAAATATTTTGACCACCGCCGATATTAAATGCAAAATCGGGGAAAAATGATTTTGTCTCTAACATCGTCTTCCGAATATAATCAGCTAGATTGACATGTTGCGATAGCCAATCAGTATTAGCTCCAAAGATACTAGAAGAAGGCGTGATGACTATGATCATCACTAAGGTTAAACATGTTAAAAATATAATTGGGTAAAACTGCTTTTTTTTCATTACTATCATTCTCCTGCTCACATTATCGTATATATTCCTTAAGAATCACCTAAAGAACATCTAAATATTTCTTAATTTTCATTTTACTATCTTCTTAATTTCCATTATGATGTATAATAAATACGAAAGTTGGTGAATATATGACGAACAATAAAATTTTAATTGTCGATGACAATCCTGAAATTAGAGAAGTATTAAATGTTTTGCTCTCAAGTGAAGGTTATGATGTGATTGAGGCTAAAGATGGCCAAGAAGCAATTGATATGGTTAGTGATGATATCGATTTATATATTCTCGATATTATGATGCCTATAATCAATGGTTACCAAGCCTGTGTTGAAATTAGAAAAAAATCTAACGCCCCAATCTTATTTTTAACAGCAAAAGGTCAAGAAAGTGACAAAACACTTGGTTTTTCTAGTGGTGGGGATGATTATTTATCAAAACCATTCTCTTATAATGAATTAACGACAAGAGTGAAGGCATTGTTGCGTCGATATTATGTTTATCAAGGGAAAATGGAAAAAGAAGAAAATAATGATGACAACATTGTTTACAATAATATTACTATTAATCCTAATAGTGAAGCAGTGTATCTAAACGGAGAACAAATTGAATTAACTTACCTAGAATACCAAATTCTTTATCTTTTATTAAGTAATCGTAAAAGAATTTTTTCAACGCAAACATTGTATGAGAGTATTTGGAATGAACCTTATTATTATAGTGCTAATAACACAATTATGGTTCATATTCGAAATCTTCGTAAAAAAATAGAGAGTGATCCTCAAAATCCAAAAATAATTAAAACAATTTGGGGTAAGGGTTATCGTTGTGATTAAAAATTTCTTTAATAAATTAAGTATTCAAATTAGTGCCATTATCATTATTTGTGGAACCTTAGGGGTGGCAACTTTTTGTCTACTTTATGCCGGTAAAGAAAGTTTCTTTGAATTTACCCAAAACTTAGGGGTCATCTCTGAAAATACTGAAGCTTATGCAAATAATATTGAAAATCAAATTATTGATCAAAATGTATCAATTACTGATGTCGATACTCTAGATAAGCTCTTAGGTACTAGCGATATTTATAGTGTCAATCTATATAATAAGGCTGATAACCTTGCCATCACTGGTTCTTTTGCTACCATGCTTGACAATTTTATCATCGGTTCAACAGTATATGATACTGAAGCAATTTATAACGGTGACGATTATAGTACAGAAATTGAGTTAAAAGATGGAACCATTGAAATGTATGTTTACTCATATGCTTTAGCTAAATTAGTCGTTCCTTACATCGTTGCCTCAATTGTCATTGCCTTATTTACCTTTTTACTTCCAACCTTTTTATTTATTCGACGTAAAGTAAATTATATGACAACATTAAAAAATGAAGTTACAATTATGTCACAAGGTGATTTAGACCATACAATCAAAATTAATAGTAATGATGAAATTGCAGAATTATCTAATCAAATTGATAATCTTCGCCTAACCTTAAAAGACAACTTTGCTACTGAAGAAGCTAATCGCAAAGCTAATTATGAATTAGTTACAGCACTTTCTCATGATTTGCGAACTCCTTTAACTTCTTTAATGGGATATTTAGATATTATTAGACTAAAGAAATTTAAAAATGAAGATCAATATAATTTATATTTGAAAAATTCAATTGATAAAGTAAATCAAATTAATGAACTAGCAAATAAAATGTTTGAATACTTTCTCGTCTTTAGTAAAGATCAAGATACTGAATTATCTAAGATGTCACTCGGCGTAATTTACGAATATATTTTAGAAAATATTGGTGTCTTAGAAGAAAATGGTTTTGAAGTAATCAAAAACATTAAGCATTCTGATTACTTTATTCGCGGTAATATTAATTTAGTCAAACGAATTATTAATAATGTTTTTTCCAATGTCTTAAAATACGCAGATATTAAACAGCCCGTTTATATCACTTTATTGATCGATGAAGATATTGAAAATCTAGGCTTAACGATTAAAAATACAAAAAAACATAGTGCTAACTATATTGAAAGTAATCAAATCGGTCTTAAAAGTGTCCAACAAATGATCAAGATTCACGATGGTACTTTTACAGTCCTTGATGAAGAAAGTACTTTCACAGTATCAATTACAATTCCTTTAATGCAATAATTAGTGTATAATGTTGCTATAATTTTAATTAAAAGGAGATATTATGCAGGCAATAGCAAAATTTCATAAAGTATCTAAAGAACAATTTATAATTGATTTCAAGGACAGTTTTCCTAAATATGATGAGGCAGCCATTAATGATATATATGCTTCAATTAAATTACCTAAGCGCGCTACTATCGGTTCTGCGGGTTATGACTTTTATACCCCTATCGATTTCATTTTAAAACCTCATGAAACAATTAAAATTCCTACTGGAATTAGAGTTTCTATCAACGATGGGTGGGTTCTTGCTATCTTTCCAAGAAGCGGACTTGGTTTTAAATATCGTTTACAATTAAACAATACAGTTGGAATCATTGATAGTGATTATTTCAATAGTGACAACGAAGGTCATATTTTTATTAAAATAACTAATGACAGTAATGAAGATAAAACAGTTGAATTAAAAGCTGGCCAAGGTTTTGGACAAGGAATCTTCCTACAATACGGTATTGTTGAAGATGACAATACGACTGATGAACGTAATGGCGGTTTTGGTTCAACAACTAAATAAAAAAATCAGATGGTTGATTATAGTGAACCATCTGATTTTTTTATAAGTTATTTTTATTTTCTTGATAATGTTGTTTAAATTTAATTGCTATTATTAAACAAACAATAATTCCTATTAAAAATGGAATCGCCGAAAAAAAGGCAACGTACGGTGGAAAACTAGTCGTTTTATGATGTTCAATCAAACAATATTGATATGCCACAACAATACATAATAAATGTGATAAAAATAAAGTCAACCCCAAAAAACTATAATACATATACTGATAAAATTTCATTTCATCCACCTCCATATGACTTTGTTATGATTCATTTATTCCTTCTTTTATCATTATAACATAGTATTTTTTATCAATTCCCATGATTCCCTATTTATTTACAAAATCTTTAGTAATATGTTATCTTTTTTGATAATATATTAGTATAGGAGGGAATTATTATGGATATTTTAATGAAATATGCTAAAAAGAAAACTGTTTTTATTTTATCGACAGTTTTGTCAGGGATAGTTACATTATTGTATTTAATCTCAAAATTCGGTCCAACAACATCATCTAATGTTAATATCAATGATATTAATGAATTAGCTGGAACGATTGGATCAATGGTTACAATTATTCAAATTATATTTTATCTATTTATTATATTAGCCATTGTAACCGCCATTCTTAGTGGAGTTTATTTTTTCAAAAAAAATAAGCAAGAATACGTGATGCTAGGGGAATTCATCGTTTCATGTATCAACTCAATATTATTACTATTATCAATGTCCGGAATCAATGCTATTTGTAAGATTCTTAGAGTTGCAATTAGTGGTGATTATTCATCACTTATGACTATGAATTCAGCACGATTACTTAGTTCCGTAACTAGCGCTGCAAGCAACCTTAAATATTTTATGTATTTATCAATTTTTGTATTTATTATCAATATTGTTTTATTATTAATTGTTAAAAAAATTATTAATATTGATGGGTTTCATTTTAATTTTGATGAACCAGTTGTAACTGCTGTTCCAGCTCAAGAACCTGTTCATGAAGATTCTACAACTGTCGAAGACGATTCTACGATAGCTGATAATGAGTTAACACAAGAAAACGGAGAAACTGAAACTAACACGGTTGAACCTAATGCTTCTGAAACTAAACCGGCAACTATCAATACACAAAAAATCAAAGACTTCTTTAAAACAAAAAACGGAAAAATAACGATTGGTGTTGCTGCTGCTCTTATTGTTTGCTTTGGTGGTTATAAAATATATGATACATTCTTTAATTATACTAGTATTGATCTAGGTAAAAATATTACTGTTGAATTTACCGGGAAAGACGGAAGTGGTTATATAAAAGATGTTGAAAGCAATATCGATTATGACAAAAATAATTCTGATTTATCTAACTTTGTTAGCAGCACTTATACTGACTATGATTTTTCTGGAGATCTATCTAATGGTGATAAAATAACTGTAACGATTAAATACTCAGAAGAATTGGCTAAAGCAAATAAAATCAAAGTAACTAATGATTCTAAAACTTTTACTGTTAAAGGTCTAATTGAAAAATTTAAAGATAGCAGTAAAATACCAGAAAAAGTTATTACTCAATTAAAAAAAGAAGCTGACAAAAACATAAAGAATCGCTATAAAGATGGTTATTCTTTTACTTATAATCATGAATTTAATTCTCTTTGGTTTGCCAAAGGGGAAGATGATGATAACGACAGTGTTATTGCTATATATAAAATTGACGAAACATATACCTCATCATTCAGTGGCCAACAAGATGTTGAAACTTACTATGTCGCAATCTATGTCGATGATGTTGATTCTGCCTATTTAGATGAAAAGTCACATTATTGGTATGGGGCTTCTTTATATGGCAGTGATGGTAAAGAATTATCAGATCTAAATGCATTGGAAACTGCTTTAAAAGAAAAATTTGATGATCAAACTTTAGAATTAATCAAATAAAAAACTAAAACCACTTTTTAAAATATTTAAGAAGTGGTTTTTTTATTCCAAATCAAACTGATTATTAAATTATTTTCACTTATCTTAGCAGTTACATCTCAGTAAATTCTTTAACAATAGCTAATCCTAAGCCAGTATTTTGTTTTGTACGAGAAATATCAGAAGTATAAAACTCATCGAATATTTGTTCAACTATGATTGGCTCATCTAATCGATTTTTGAATTGAAAACAAATTTCTGCTCCCGTATTAATAGAAATATAAATATCTCCACGGCTATGCTTCAAAGCATTAATAATTAAATTATCAAAAATTCTCCGTAAGATCCGTTCATTACTAAGCATCTCTATTTTTTTATTACCTTTAATATAGATCATCCGCCCTTGACTATTAAAATCTTGATAATAACAAACTAACTCTTCTTCAAAAATACGATTAATATCTAATAACTTTAATTCAAATTTTTCTTCATTGGAAATGATTTTAGTAAAAGTAAAAAAATCTTCTATCAATTGCGATAGCCGTTTTAACTTATCAATAATAATTGATTCATATTTATGCTGTTCTTCTCCACTTAGCTCATATTTTTGCAACAATTCGACATAGCCCAAGGCCGAAGTTAATGGCGTTTTTAAATCATGAGAAATATTTACAATTGTTTTTTGCAAACTATTATTTTTCTTTTCAATATCAATCTCTAATTTTCTAAACGTTAGCATCATTTCATTTACTTCTTGTAATAACTCTCTAAGTTCAAGATTCCCGTTAGTTGTTGTAATCAAAGCATTAGTATCAAGCCCTCTTATTTTATTAATATCATTAGCCGCTTTTCTAATACTTTTTTTTAAATTAAAAATATAACAGGTAGCAATAAGCAGTAAAATGATCAAAATTATCACTATTACTAACATTCAGCTACCTCCTGATTATTTAATATTGTATCGTTTAAAATACGTTACTCCTATCATACTTGAAGCGATGATCAATCCAATTCCTGTTAAAATTCCTGTTAACAATGTCTTTATTTCTATCTGTCCAATAACTGCCATGTCCCGAAGAATTGTTTCAAACTCAAATTGCATGATTATACTACCATCAATATTAAAAACAGTAATAATTGTCATTAATAGCATCTGTGATACCATAACTAACACGATTGCGATTGCATTATATCGTGATGTTTTTTGTGTTATTGCGGCAATCATCACTAGTACGCTCATTATACCACAAAAGATCGGCAACTGTCGCAGCATAATTATTGTTATATCTAAAAAGCTAGAATAATGACTCGGTGCATTAAAGATAATATTACCAAAATAACCTAAATAAGTACTGATTGCTATTATTGCTATCCCTAATCCCCATGTCAAAAGGAGCTTAGCGAAATAGTATGTCGTCCGTGAAACATCTGTAGAGATAACATTTTTAGCAGTATGATTAGCTAAATCAACACAAATAACTGCAAAGACTACAAAAATCAGTACATAGTACAGATTCCCATTAACTTTCATCATCCCTTCATCTAATAGCTCATTACTCTCACCAGCTACCTTTCTTACATCTTCTGGAGTTGCTAAATCATCTTCTTTAGTTACTTCTGAATTACTCGTTAACCCGCCACTTATTCCAATATGACCTGGCGATCTTAAATAAATTGAAACACTGCACAGTGCGATGATTGCTAGAAGAAAAACATAAATTCCTTTTCCTTTAAAAATCCTAAATAAATCAGCTTTAATGATATTCAACATTCTATTCACCATCCCTAATAATATTTTTAAAATACTCTTCTAACGATACTCCAATTTCACTAATTGCATAAAGTTCAATTCCCTTTTCAACTATTGCCTTACTAACAATGTGTTGTGCATCTAAATAATCATATAGACGAATTTCTTGATCATTTAAGACTTTGTAATTAGCTGTCTTTAGTTCTTCTTCTAATAAGACACTAGCTTTTTTTATATCATTTACCTTGAGTAATAAACAACGACTACACTCATTATCTAACTGTTCTTTTGATAATTCTTTAACGATCTTACCACCTTCAAGAATTCCAAACTTATTTGCTACTAAATACAGTTCTGATAAAATATGACTAGAAATCAAAATCGTTATATTTTCTTGTTGTAATTGCAATAACGTTTCTCTAATCTCACTAATTCCTAATGGATCTAAACCATTGATTGGTTCATCTAAAATTATAAAATCAGGATTATTTAAAATTACCAAAGCAATTCCTAAACGCTGCTTCATTCCTAATGAAAACTGTTTAAATTTCTTTTTACCAGTATTATTTAATTTAACCTTTTCTAGTACTTCCTCAATCTTGTGACGATCAATAATTCCTTTTAAAATACAGTAATACTTTAAATTATCATATGCTGATAAATTAGGATAAAACGCTGGACTTTCAATCATACATCCCATCCTATTTTTACTATCCCTCCTACCCTTTTACTGTATAAAAAAAGAGTTAAATAACTCTTAATCAATTCTTAAATAAGTCTTAATTCCGTTATCCTTTTATTTTATAACCAATTCCCCAGACTGTTTCTATATACTCTTGATTTGGATTAGCTTGTTTTAACTTACTACGAATCTTACTAATATGAACATTTAGCGTATTATCATCACCTGAATCTTCGTGGTCCCAAACCATTTCAAATAAAATATCTTTTGTAAAAACACGAGTTGGACTTTCTAATAATATTTTTAATAGTTTAAACTCAATTTTAGATAAATTTATTTTTATCTCATTACAAGTCACTTTATAACTATTTTCATCAAGAATAATATCTTTATAAGTAATTAGAGCTGCTAGAGCTGATGAAAAAGCTACTTGCCGATGCTTTAATTGTATCTTTACTCTTGCTAAAAGTTCATTATTATCAAATGGTTTGATCAAATAGTCATCAGCTCCCAAAGCAAATAGGTCAAGTTTTGTATCCATTTTATCGATTGCAGTTAAAATAATCACCGGTAAATCTTTCTTCTTTTTGATTTCCTTAATTACTTCCTGACCACTAAGACCCGGTAACATCAAATCCAAAAGTACTAAATCTACATGTTCATCTAATAAAAGTAATGCCTCTGTCCCAGAATAAGCACTAACACTTTCGATACAATTTAATCTTAATAGATCATGGATCATATTATTAATATCATTGTCATCTTCTACGATCAATATTTTTACCATTGTTATACTACATTCCTTCACTTACACAGTGATAGTATAACACAATATACCTCTCCAAGACATATTGGTTTTAAGAGCTTATCTTTGTATTTCTAATAAGAAAAAGAAGTATCTAAGTTTAGATACTTCTGGATTATGAATTATGAGCAAATTGTGAATTATACAATTTTTCATACTCACCTTGTTTTGCTAATAATTCTTCGTGTGTTCCTTGTTCGACGATATCACCATTATTGATTACTAAAATCAAGTCAGCACTCTTAATAGTTGATAGACGATGGGCAATAACAAAACTTGTCCGCCCTTTCATAACCCGCTGCATTGCTTCTTGCAGCATTTTTTCTAAACGGGTATCAACCGATGAAGTCGCCTCATCAAGAATCAAGATTTGAGGATCTTTTAAGATTGCTCGGGCAATCGTTAATAATTGTTTCTCCCCTTGCGAGATGTTATTGGCTTCTTCATTTATATGTGAATTATATCCATCTGGCAGAGTTCTAATAAAATGATGAACATTGGCCATTTTAGCAGCATTAATAATCTCATCTTTGCGAGCATCCAAACGACCATAACGAATGTTATCATAAATTGTTCCAGAATATAGCCATGTATCCTGTAAAACCATTCCAAACATAGAACGTAACTCTTCCCGTGGTAAATCACGAATATCAACGCCGTCTATTTTAATACTACCACCTTTAACATCGTAAAAACGTAATAGTAAATTAATAATTGTTGTTTTTCCTGCTCCAGTCGGTCCAACAATTGCAACCATCTGACCACTTTTAACATTAACATTCAAATCTTTCATTAAGTTTTCTTCATAATAACCAAACTTAACATGTTCAAAATCAACATTTCCAGCCACTTCGCTCAAATGTTTAGGCGGATTAGCTTCCGGTACTTCTTCCGGTTCTTCCAATAACTCAATCACCCTTCCTAGTGCTGCAAAAGCAGACTGAATTTGTGATGATAAGTTAGATATTTGCGATAAAGGATCATTAATTTGCCAAATATAACGAATAAAAGCTTGTAACTGCCCAACTAAAAATGTTCCTGCAATTACATCAGCAGTTCCCACTACAGCAACTGCCCCAATTGCTAAATAAGTAACTAATGCATTTAAAGGTGCAATCGTTGATGAAACGAATTGTGCTTTAAAGGCATTTTCTTTTAAATTTTCATTAATTTTTTTAAATTTTTCAACTGATTCCACTTGTTGATTATATAATAAAATTTCATTATATCCTGTATACATTTCAGTTACAGTACTATTTAATTCACCAAGCGCATCTTGTTGATTTTTAAATAATTTTTGACTTTTTCCTACAACTAGCTTAGTTACTAATAGCGATAATGGAATAATCATCGTTCCAATAATTGCCATCTTAGGATTAATCATATACATCATTGTTAACGCTAAAGTAACAGTTAATACTCCACTGACGATCTGCGTAAAACTTTGTTGTAGAGCGTTAGAAATAGCATCAACATCATTAGTAATTCGACTTAAAACATCTCCAAAATGATGATTATCAAAATATCTTACTGGTAATTTACGAATCTTATTTTGTAAAGCATTACGAAGATCTTCCATTGCTTGCTGAATTGCATTCGTCAAATAAACTACTGAAATCATTTGAGCAACTGTTTTAATAATATAAATGACTACTAAACTAAGTACAATTTTAATAATTGCCCCAAAGCTAATATCCACACTTGTTAAACTACTGCTTTTAGCAACATCGCTCGCTAATTGAGTAGTGATCATTCCTTCAAATGTTGGTGCTAAAACCATTGAAATATTGAAAGCAAAAATCATTAGGATAGCAATAATAAATTGCCATTTATACGGCTTAATAAATGGTATTAAACCCTTTAAACTTTTTTTAAAACTATATTTTTTATGCATTTGCTAATTCCTCCTCACTTAATTGAGAAGTTGCAATCTCATGATAAATTTGACATTCCTTTAATAATTGATGATGTGTTCCTTTTCCTACGACCTTACCTTCATTTAAAACAATGATCTGATCTGCCTCCATAATACTAGAAATTCTTTGAGCTACAACTAGCATGATTGATTCGGTCATTTCTTTTTTTAACTCTTTCCTTAAAATTGCATCTGTTTTAAAATCCAATGCTGAAAAAGAATCATCAAAGATATAAATTTGAGCTTTACGAACTAATGCCCGAGCAATACTTAATCGTTGTTTTTGACCACCCGAAACATTTGTCGCTCCTTCACTGATTTCTTCATCAAAGCCATTTTCTTTTTCCATTATAAATGGATAAGCCTGCGCAACTTTAGCAGCATATTCTACTTCTTCATCACTAGCATCCTTTTTCCCAAAACGAATATTATCAGCAATTGTCCCACTAAATAATACTGCTTTTTGAGGAATCACACCTAATTTATCTCGTAATTCTAATACATCATAATCACGAATATCTTTCCCATTGATTTTAATACTTCCACTACTAACATCATAAAATCTTGGTACTAAATTCACTAATGTACTTTTACCAGAACCAGTACTTCCAATAAAAGCAATCATTTCGCCTTTGTTCGCTTTAAAAGAAACATCCTGAAGAACCGGCTCCTCACCATCAGGATAAACAAAAGTTACATGATCAAACTCAATACTTACTTTTTCATCAAAATCGCTATCTGCAGGTTTATTTTTAATTATTGGATCTAAATTGAAGACTTCTTCAATTCGTTTCGCTGACACCTCAGCCCGAGGATACATCATAAACACCGTACAGAAAAGCATAATCGAAAACATCGCATGGAATAAATAATCCATGAAAGCAACAAGCTGTCCAATTTCTAAAGAACCAGTAGAAATTAGATGAGCTGCTACCCAATATATTGACAAACCAGCAACATTCATCAGCATAAAGAAAATTGGCTGTGTCATGGTCATAATTTTAAATAATTTTTTTGAATATTTAGTAAAGCGATGATTTGTTTCTTTAAACCGTTTTTGTTCATATTGATCATTATTAAAAGCTCTAATTACTCGAATCCCGCTAAGATTTTCTCTCGAAATACGATTCAAGTCATCTAATGAACTTTGTTGATTTTCTGAAATTGGTTTAGTAATCTTCGCTACTACGACAACCCCAAGGATAATCAACGGAATTGTAGCAGCAATAATATATGATAACGGTAACGAAGCCCGCGCTGTCATAATAAAACTAAAAATAAACATAATTGGTGTCATCAAAGCTGTCCGAAGCAATACGTTAACAAATTGTTGAATTTGAAAAGCGTCATTATTCGTCCTTGTAATCATTGATGATGTCCCAATCTGATTAAATTCATTAGCTGTAAATTGTTGTACTTTAGCAAAGATATCATTTCTAATATCACGAGTAATTGCAGTTGATATTTTTGAACAACAATATCCTAGGGCAATGGTTCCACCCACACCGATAAGTGAAACTAAGGCAATACAGCCACCCATCATATAGATGAAGCTAACGTCTTTATTAGTAACCCCAACATCTATCATTGTTGCTACAATGGTCGGAATTCCTAATTCAACTAAAATAAATCCAAAAACTGAAATTACATTAAAAAAGAATAGTAATTTGTAGTTTTTTAAATACTTTAAGATTAATTTCATATTTTTCTCCTTTCATTGTATTGTGAAGCAACATATCATATGATAAACTATAAGGTAACCTTATAGTCAAGGAGTTATTTAAATGAAAGAAAAATTATTAACATGTGGAACTTTTGCTAAAATATGCGGTGTTGAAAAACATGTTCTTTTTCATTATGACGAGATTAATTTATTTAAACCAGCATATGTGAATGATAAAGGTTACCGCTATTACTCGTATCGTCAATATGATACATTTAAAGTAATTATTGCTTTAAAAAAACTCGGAATGTCGTTAAAAGATATTCAAATATATCTTGATCAGCGCAATCCCCAATTATTTTTAGAGTTATTGAATCAACAAGAAGCTAAATTGCTTGAGTATATTAATGAAATGCAGCAGATTCACGAAATGATCAAAAATTTTCAAACATTTACAACTGATGCTTTAAATGCTAATTATGATGAAATCAAAGTAACTTATTTAAAAGAAACTAAATTATTATTATCTGCTAATCTCGAAAACACTACCTCTAAAGGCTTCGCTGACTTTATGAATGATTACACATCTTTTATTGAAAATAATCATATTATTACTGGCGAATTCGTTGGGGTAATGATGAATGTCGAAAATATTCGTAAAAATCAATTATCTAACTACTCTTATTTATTTACAACAACTAATAATCTGAGTGAACAAATATTTGTTAAAAAGGGTGGTAATTATTTATGTGGCTATCATCATGGAAGTTATGATGGTCTCCGTGACTCATATCAAAGAATCCTCGATTATGCAGAGCTTCATAAAATTAAATTAGGTAAATATGCTTTTGAAGAATATATTATTTTTGATATTTGTGAAGCTTCCAAAGATGAATACTTAACTCGTATTACAATTGAAATAGCAGAATAAAAAAGTAGGTATAAGACTCCCAAGTTAAATAACCAATGGGCAGGAAGATCTTAAATTACCTACTTTTACTTATAATTTTTAAAATTTACTAATTCTATCTTATTTTTATTTAACCATTCACTTAACCAATCGGAACAAAGAAAATCACATTCCATAGGTCTAATAAGAGTAAAAGACGAATGTTCCAAAATATACTGATCTAAAAAACCAGGATGGAAAATAGCTACTGCACAAGGATTATTTTTAATAATATCTAAATGCTCTTCCATATATGTACGAGGATCATACAATCCATGTTCATCTAGGCTCATAAATCCTAATCCAGTAATTCCAAATTCTTTTTCCCACTCTTTATCCAAGCTAGGATTTTCAAAGAATAAATTATTTCTTTGAGCAACATTTTTTAAAGCAATAAAGAAATTATTAGAAAATACTGCATGACCTTCAAAATAATCTGGGTCTCTACCTGTGATTGCTCGAAACTTCGCTAATTGAGCTTCCAGCTCAATTTCACATTCAGCAACATTGATCGTATCTACTTGACGAGCCCGAATCTCTTTACTGGAACAAAAATTACCATTTTTCTGGACTAACGACGGAATCAATTTAGGATCACTCAACGGTTTTCCAACACAAATATTACTGTGCTGTCCTAATGCGATATCTAAATCTTTAACCAACTCATACCCATGCTTAGCACTTGCCATATTAGGCATCATTCCAACACTAGTGATTACACCATCTACTACACTTTTATAAATACCATAATTTACGCCCTCGCTAAACCCGAGGTCATCAGCTCTCATTATTAATTTCATATTTCTCAATACTCTCCTTTACTTTTTTTCTTTTTTTATCTATTTCCTGATTATAAACTCGTTTGATATAATCCAATACTTTTCGTCCGTCAAACGAAGCATATAAACTAATAGGCGGAACTGTTATAATTGTCAGATTCTCTTTTAAACGTCGCTCAAGATTTACTTCTTCATAACGAATTTGAGGCTCCAATAAAATAATGTCATAATTTTTATCCTCAAACTGCTCTGTAGTTAGCGATTCAATCTGCCAATCCTTTTCATCACCAATTACTTTTTTCTTCATATCTAGAACAATCAAATCAGACATTGCTCCAGCAACACTATGTAATAATAAAACTTTAAACGGATGTTTTTTAGTAAACTCATTTAATAACATAATTGCTTTATCTAACACAATTTTACCTGCCATCTTAGTATAATCATAACTATCAATCAGCATTAATGGAATATTAACTTTTTGACAGAGCGGCACAAATTCATTTTGTAAATATGCAATATGTGGAGCCAATAAAATAATATCATAATCTACCAGCAAAACTTGGCCACTGACAACATCACTACATTTAATTTGATATTCGTTATAAATGTCTGCTGCTTCCATTTTTTTTACCAAAAGACTAGTCGACATCCCACCACCACAAACCAAAAGAATTTTTTTCATAGCCTCTCTAACCTTTCAATGATTTCTTTAAAATACTGATAATTAGGATTATTGATTAAATTCCACTGAATTGTACTATCGCTAATAATATTGGAAATTATTTTATAAAAGTCATCTAATTCTTTAATTGCTTTATTTTCAATTGCAGATAATAAAATTATTCTAATTTTATGTTTCTTCCATAATAATGGTTTCTTTAAAATCGTAACAGCTACAAAAGTAGCATTAGAAACCGGTTTATTAGAATGCGGAAAAGCAATTAAATCATTGAATTCAGTTGTTGCCAACGCCTCTCTTTGAAGCACATACTGTTCAAAATCTGCAGGTAGATCATAACTTTTTTTGCACTCATTAATTATTTCATGAATTGCCTCTTCTTTGGAACTAAATGATTCATATGTAAAAAAGAGCTGTTCTGGAAAATAATCTAGTATATTAGCCTGATTTAACTGCTTTAAATTATTTGTTATTTTAATTGTATCCCTTTGATTAATAAGATTATTAATTAAAAAGATTGGAATATTTACTTTAATTGCTAAAGGAACTGTCGTAAAGATACAATCAAACTTAGTTAAACTAATGTTTTCCAGCTCATGCAATGAGCATACTTCAAGATGTTCAATATAATCATTGAAATTTTCTTTAAAGAAATATTCTAATAGACGCGCGCTCCCCACCCCGCTAGAACAAATGACCAAAATATTATTACGATGAAAATTATACTTTTTTTGTTCTAGAGACAAATTAATATGTAAAGCAAAATAAGCTATTTCATCTTCTGATAAAGTACAGTTAAAACGTTGATTGATTACAACACAAGCTTTAACCGCTAATTCATAAGCCATAATCAGCTTACTTTTAATCTCATCCTTTAATGGATTATGCATAAAGGTACCGTACTGAATCCGTTTTACTAATGGAATCAAATGCAAAGATAATGCTAATTGGAGATTTAAATCTGCTTGAAATGGAATATTAGCAACTTTTTCAATTATCATTAACATTTCTTTTACAATATCTAAGATTTCTTGATTTATATAATTATTAGAAAGTTGTTTACTGTTTTTACCACAAAGATGCATAGTTAGATAGGCAACCTCTTCAATTCGATACTCCATTGCCATTATTTTATTCATCAACTCCATAATTGCACAACCTAATGAATATTCTTTCTCTTCTTTAATTTCCTCAAGCCATTCAGAATCAATATTAGCATATTCTTTTTTCATGACCCGATAATAAGCAATATATAAATGCGCAACTAGGTTATCTAATACATCATCACTAATTACATAATCAGCATTTGCAATAGATGAAATTACAATATCTCTAATTCGCTGAAGAATATCAAAGTCCATTTGATACTCTTCGAAATGAGCAATTGCACGTCGTTTATTAATTTCATCACCTTCTAAGTACATACCATAATATGCTTTAGTTGCAATTGTAAGATCAAAATCATGTAAATATTCTCTTAATTCTTTTAAACTTTGTTTTAATTGTGTTCGAGATAAATAAAGTTCATCACATAGATCATCGATTTTAAGATAATTATTACAATCAATAAATCGATTAAACAAATAAGCTAATCGTGATTCCTCTTTACCATTTTGATCTCTTTGTAGATATGCTAAAAAAGTTTCTGGTGTTTCAATTGTTAAACGATAACCAAAACTTCCTGATTCTATTTTAGCACCGCAGATATCTTCATTAATATTCTTAATAATAGTGCGAACCGAACGAGTACTCATTTTAATTACGCTTGATAAATTTGAACCACTGACAGTTTCATGATTCATTAGTTCCAAAATTATCATCTTTTGATTCTTATCCATCATCCGCACCTCCGTTTATATTTTATCATAAAGTATGATAAAGAGGCTGGAAATCCAGCCTAATTTTATTCCTTGATCTGTGCTTCTTCTTTAAGAGCGATGTTATCTTGTGTTTTAAAAAATGGATAATATAAAATTGCAGATACAATAATTAAAACAATTTCTAAAATAATTCCTGATACTCCGCAAATTAACCAGCCATCTAATAATACCGGTGTTCCTGTCGCTCCCATTGCAATTCTTGGTAATGAAACCAGACCACTCTTCATTGCAAAATAAGTAATTAAAATATTAATTTGTGGTACTAAGAAATATGGTAAAGCCATAATTGGATTTAAAATCAGCGGTAATCCAAAAACTATTGGTTCATTGATACTACAACAAGATGGTAAAATTGCTAACCGTCCTAACGTTTTATAGCGATTACTTTTAGCAAGTAACATATCAATAGATAATCCAAGCGTATTACCAATACCACCTAACATTAAGAAATATAACAACCCAACAGTAATAATATTTTGCATTGGTGCCCCTGATGCAAAGGCTGCTTGATTTTCAACTCCAGCCTGCATAAATAGCATCATTGAGAATGGTATCGTTACTTGACCACCATGAATACCAAAGAACCAAAAAACAGACGCTAACAAAGTTAAGACCATATAAGTAATTAAGCTACCTGATAATGCTGATAATGGAGTCGCAATAATACCATAGAACCATTCACTAAACGTTACCCCTGTTAATGAAGCAAAAGTTCCGTTAATGATTAGAAATACTGTCGTTATAACAAAGCCAGGAATTAATGCATTAAACGATTTGGCAACTGTTGGTGGTACGCCCTCGGGCATTTTGATGATCCAGCCACGTTTAACAACAAACGTATAAATATAGCCAACTAAGATTCCTACGATCAAGGCCGTAAATAATCCCTTTGAACCTAAATAGTCAAAAGCAATATAACTTGTAGTTGTTTCTTCAACGACAATATTTGCTAGTGGTGTCATAATAAAGAAAGCTAAAATTGACAACAAACCGGCAGGTATGGCATCTGTATTCATGCCTTCATTTCTTATAAAGGCATACGCAGCAGTAAAAGATACATATACTGCTAACATATCAGTTGTAAATTTACCCACTAAACTTAAAACTGTTCCGACCCCCGAGTCAGCTAAAAATTGTTGATATGCATCTAGTGATAAAGTACTCAGCAGAGTAAATATTGCTCCTAAAATAATTAGTGGCATTATTAAATTAAAAGCTGTTGATATTGCTTTTAAAATTTTATTACTCCCTATCTTTGTTGCTAATGGTGCTAAAACATTCTCCATCTTGTCCATTAATTTTTGCATTAAAACTATCCCCTTTCATATTTACAATATCATTATATAATACCCTAATAAAACTAGAAGTCTGTTAATTTCCTGTTATTGTAGGAAAATTATATTTTCTTATAAATATCGATAAATTCTTTAATCAGTGATTTATATAACTGAACTGAAATTAACATATCTTCGGCATGCACTAATAATAAATCTAAATCACTTGAAACTGTTAAACATCCAGCATGAATCTTACTTGCTTCAAGTAATGTTTCGTTACCCTTAATTAAGTATTCATTAGCCTTGACAAAGTTTTGATCTTTGACATATGCTAAGATCTTTTGATAAGCTAGACTGCTTTGCTGGGTTAATTGTATGATTGATATTGTTTCCTGCTCGGTATTATTTATCATATTATCAACTCCTGCTTTTATCATACAAAACCTTCATTTGTATCTAAAGACAGGATATTTCCACTTAGGCGGAAATATTGACAAAGAACTTTTAGTAATTATTTTAATGATACCAAGAAACAAGCAGTTTACCTTTCATTTATTAAGAAAAAATGATAATCTTATAAGTACGGAGGTAACATACATGAAACAAATAAAAAATATAAATATTGAAACTTTAGAAAATAATTTAATTTATCCAATCTATGAAGATCAACTAATTGATCCACAATTAAATAAAGTTCTAGATTACAATCTTGATAAACTTGTTAATAAGAAGTTTAAAGAACTAACTGTAATTCATACTTTAGGAAAATATAAATTTGAAACAATTACATTTATTGGTTTAGGTTCTTCAAAAAAAATAACAAGCAAACAAATAAGAGATATTGCTGCTTTAATTAAATTAGATGAACATGCTACTATTTATCTTGAAGGGATAAACACTGATCATCTTGATATTCATACAATTACAAGAGCTTTTATCGAAAGTTATTTACAAAATTCATATCAAGAACATAAAATTGGTCATGAGCCAAAAGTAATTCATGAATTTGATATAATATTTAGCCAGGCTGAACTTGAAAATGATATCCAATTAGGGAAAGTTTATGGTGAGGGAATTAATTATGCGCGGATGCTTAGCGATACACCATCAAATTTAATGACACCTGATACCCTGGTTGATGAAGCGATAAAGCTTAGTCAAAAATATCCACAACTAGAATGCACAATCTTAAATAAAAGTAATTTAGAAAAAATGGAAGCTGGAGGAATTTTATCAGTTAATCAAGGCAGCAATATTCCTGCTTATATGATTTGTTTAAAATATAATAATAGTGACGATCCTTATACTGCTGTAATTGGTAAAGGCTTAACATTTGATTCCGGTGGTTATAATCTTAAAAGTGACAGTTATGGTATGAAATATGATATGTGTGGTGGTGCTGATGTTTTAGGAGTAATGCAAATCTTAGCAGCTAGTCAGGCCAAAGCAAATGTCTATGGAATCATTCCAACAACAGAAAATCTTGTTAGTGACAAAGCTTACAAACCTCAAGATGTTATTACAACCCTCTCTAAAAAAACAGTCGAAATCGTTAGCACTGATGCAGAGGGACGATTAATTTTATGTGATGCTATTACATATGTCCAACAACTTGGAGTGAAGAAAATCATTGATCTTGCAACCCTTACCGGCGCTTGTGTTTCAGCACTTGGTGATGTATATACCGGTGTTTTCAGTAATTGTGATGAATACTATGATGAATTTGTCCAAGCGTTACAGATTAGTGATGAAAAAGGTTGGCGCCTTCCGCTTGATCCTGAATATTTTGAAAAATTAAAATCAACTAGTGCTGATTTCAAAAACTCAGCTGGTAAACCTGGAGGCGGAGCTAGTGTTGCAGCGAACTTTTTAGAAGCTTTTATCGAAGAAGGAACACAATGGTTACATCTTGATATCGCCGGTAGTGCTGACAATGATGGAACCGGAGCTACTGGTGCGATGATTCGTAGTGTTGTAAATATGATTAACTTAAAAACAATCGTCAAAAAGTGAGCGTATCAAATAATACTCTCACTTTTTTTCTTAAAAACATTAATGCCATAAAAAAATACATTCGTGCCATACTCATTTTCTATCTTATGATTATTCATATAATGATAGATGTAAGGAGGAATTAAAAATGAAAGACAAAATTTTAATTGGTGAAAAAATGACGAAAAAAGGAGTGTTCCTTAACTATTTAGGTTTAGTATTTTTTGGAATTATTGCGGTAGTTGGCTATAATGGATTAATTTCTAAATATCTTCATCTAAATAATCAGCTTAATATTCTAATCATGATATTTATCTTTATTGCGGTTTTGCTATTCTTAACCCCAATCATCGGCTCTAGTGAAATAATTGAATTCAATCATAATGAAGTCCGCTACTTCCACACTAAGGGATATTTCCAACAATTTGCTGAAGTTATTAGAATTCTTACAGGTAAACAAGCAGTCCCTGATATTACTTTAAAAACAAAGGACATTGAACAAGTTAATTTATCATATGTACCATTTTTAATGATGTATGCTCAACAAGGTTATCAAATTAAAATAACTTTCCTAATGAAAGATGGAACTACTCTAGCATTTTTACCAAGTACTATTGATCAAATGGAAAAAGGAGATTATGAATCTGCATTTAAGATTTTAGAAACAAATGGTGTAGAAATTGTTGATAAATTAATGCTTAGAAAAGCATTGAAGATGAATAAGAATGATTTTTATCAATATGTTAATACGATTGAAAAAGGACGTAATAAAAAATGAAAGTTATTTTAGAATGTTCTCATCAATATATCAACACAATAAAGCGAAAACTTAATGCACATTTAGAGCAAATAACTTATTTAGATTCATTTACGGGTAATGATCTATCATTATTTATTAAAGAAGTAAAAAAACTTGAAGACATTGAAAACATTAAAAATATTAAAAGTATTTCAAACGCTAATATTGTTTGTCTAATTGACAGTGGTTTATTTATGTTTGAGCTTTTAGAATTTAACCCACTTGCCTTTATTCGAAGTGCCAATATTAATGCCGATCTTGATGAATTAATCAACCGGATTGAGTACCTCAATAAAGGCCTAGGGGTAATGCTTGAATTTCAATGTGGTTATCAAACAGTTAGAATGAATGTAAAAAATATTACTTATGTTGAATCATATGCTCATTATCTTTTAATTCACACATTAAATTCAACGGTTAAGGTTAGAGAAAAAATATCAGTGGCTTTACAAAAACTTGAACCCTTGGGTTTTATCCAAGTACATCGATCATATGTCATTAATCATGACCGGATTAAAAAAATAGATACTGATAATATTACGTTATCTGATGAAACTATCATTCCTATTGGAAAAAAATATAAGCAGGCTCTAAAGAATCATTAATTTTCCTATATTGTAAGTTATCTCTTTAAGAATAAAACATCCCCTTATTAGGAGGATGTTTTATTCTTAATTAATGTCATTTTCTTAAAAACTACTAATTATCATATTACGATTTATCAAAAATTGTTTCCATATGAACTTTCTGTGGTTTAAGTCCACATGATTCATAAAATTTCATCGCTGATGCATTACAGCTCCAAACATTGAGTGTTAAATTATAACATCCGCTCTTTTGGGCAAAATCTTTGGAATATTCATAAAGCTGCTTACCTATATGTTGCCCTCTTGAATTTTCATCAACACATAGATCATCAATATATAATGTTTTTACATCTGTTAAAATATTGCTATCTAAATATTGTTCAAAAATACAAAATACATAGCCTAAAACAACTTCATTATTATCAACTGCAACGAAGATTGGTCTATTATCATCTTTGATTATTTGCATAAGCTGATCATCACTATATTTTCTTGCCCCTTTTTTAAATAAATCCGGTCTTCCCTTATGATGCACAAGACAAACTTGTTTCAACAAATTATTGATCTGAGTAATATCTCTATTTTCTGCTCTACGAATTAACATGACTGCCTCCTTAAATAACCCTCAATTCTTAATATTATCCTTCATAATACCTATAGACTTATTTTCATTTATCAAATATTAATTATACTACTTTTTTACTAAATTATAATACTTTCAAATTAATTTCTTCAAAAATCCTCTTATTATCTCCCTTAATCAGTTTCTATAAATATTTAAAAAAATTATAACCATGCTCTTTTTACATAAAGTAAAAAGTCTAGATTTTAATATCTAGACTAACTATCCTCTTTGATGACGAGGAATGAATGTTCTTATTTCTTCTTCATTGTATCCAACTTGAAAACGATGCTCATCCATTAGAATTGGTCTTTTTAAAATTGAAGGATTGGCTTTAATGAAGGCGATTAATTCATCCATTTTCATATTATCAAAATCAATTTTATTTGATTTAATTATTTTACTATTTTTAGAAAGAATATCATCTGTTCCGTTTTCACAGCGCTCTAAAATTTCACGTAATTCATTAGCATGCAAATCAGACGAAAAAATATTTTTTTCAATAAAACTCAAATTATGCTCTTTTAACCAGGCAATAACTTTTCGACATGACTGACTTCCTGGAGCTGTATATACTCGAATCATAATAATCCTCCATCTATAAAATAAGGACTATTACTAGCCCTTCATAAACATTGTCCTACAAATTCTTTTTCCCATATTTGTTTTAAAGATTTTTTGATAAGCACTGTTAATCGCCATTTCTTCACTTTCGCTTTCAAAAAGATTAACTAAAAAATCTGCTTCAACCAAAATTTGATAATCTAAACCATCTATTTCACTATAAGTATGATGATGACCAACAAGATAAGCAACTCGTTCTATTAAAGCTTCATCATAATTTAAACGATTTAGCAGCTTAATCGCTTCTGCCGGTCCTAACTCTTCTTGATACTTACCATTAGAACTATTATATTTTTCCCAAGCAGGTTTAATTCCAATATCATGAACAATTGCGGCAACTTCCAATCTTTCTTGTTCTTGTGTAGATAACCCCTCATCAATTCCGATTACTCTAGCAAAGCTGTGGACTTTAATCAAATGCTGAATTTGTTTAGGGTGCCCTTGATAAAAATCAATCATCGCTAATATTAAATCATTTATCTTCATTATTTTTTTACCCTTAATGTAATAATATATTCATCGTCAGCTTCTTCAGTTTCACTAATAACTTCAATTCCCGATTTTTGAATCAATTCTGTAGCTTGATTGATTGTATTGATTGCGATTTTAAAATTACGAGATACTTTAGTTGGACCTTTTTTATTTTTAGGTTTTGTTTTAACTGGTTTACTAATCAAAGACTCTGTTTGTTTTACATTTAATGATTTTTTTAAGACTTCTTGCAATACCGTTTGCTGTTTATCAGCTTCCAAGCCAATCATTGCACGGGCATGGCGCTCTGTAATCTGTTTTGATTTTAAAGCATGTTTAACATCATCTGATAACTTTAATAACCGTAATTTATTAGCAATCGTCGACTGTTTTTTCCCTACTTTATTAGCTAATTCGGTTTGATTCATATCATATGTATCAATCAATGTTTTATATGCATTAGCTTCCTCGATCGGTGATAAGTTTTCACGCTGAATATTTTCAATGATTGCTAATGTATCAACTTGTTTATCATCAATATCTTTAATAACGCAAGGCACTGTTTTTAATCCTGCTAACTTACTTGCTCGATAACGACGTTCTCCTGCAACAATTTGATATCCACGATTATATTTACGTACAATAATCGGCTGGATCAAACCATTCTCTTTGATTGAAGCTGCTAATTCCTCAATCTTTTCATCATCAAAAACAGTTCTTGGTTGATTTTCATTCGCTGAAATTTTTTCAATATCAATTTGTTTATATACTTTCTCTAACATAACTTCTCCTATAGGGGTTGTTTTTTTATTTTTCCAAACATTCGTGGATATTTGGCTGGAGTATCCCTTACCTTTTTTATAATGATATTACTTCGATGATTATCATTTGTTAAAGTAAAATCAATTGATTTTTCCACTTGACCACCTAACAAAACAATGCCCTTACCAGCTTCCTCTAATTCTTCCGTAGCCTTTAACCCTTTAAGGGCTAAAAAGTATCCTCCTACTTTCACTAAAGGTAAGCACAGCTCATCAAGAATATTTAAACGGGCTACTGCGCGCGCCATAACAATATCACATTTTTGGCGATGATCTTTAGCATAATCTTCTGCTCTTGCGCTAATAGCTTGACAATTACTTAAATTTAACTCTTTAAATAAATGATTTAAGAATGTGATTCTTTTTGTTAGTGAATCAACTATAGTAATTTTTAACTCAGGATATACAATTTTTAATGGTACACTAGGAAATCCTGCCCCAGCACCCACATCAACAATACTTTGATCAGTAAAATCAAAATCAAAAGCAATCGTTAATGAATCATAAAAATGTTTTAAATAAACCCCTTCTTCATCAGTAATTGCTGTTAAATTCATTTTTTCATTCCATTCAACCAATATCTTAAAATATTGTTTAAATTGATTGACTTGTTGGGGGGTTAAAGTAATTCCTTTAGTTTCTAATTGTTTAATGAATTCTAATTCATTCATGTCTATTCCTCATTATATTTCTGTTTTAAATAGATTAATAAAACGGATATATCCGCAGGATTGATTCCGGAAATACGTGATGCCTGTCCAATCGTTAGTGGCCGAATTTTTGATAACTTTTGCTTTGCTTCTAATGCTAAATTGCTAATATCTTCATAATCAATATCTGCCGGAATTTTCTTTTCTTCCATTTTGACTTGCTTGTCAGCCTGACGTCGAGCCTTATCAATATATCCCTTATATTTAATTAAAATAGTCACCCGTTTACGTTGTTCTTCACTTAGTTTTGGAGCTTCAACATATGGTAAGATTTTTTCATATGTTAATTCTGGCCTTTTGATTAATTCTTTAGCACTAATGCCTTCCGTTAAACGTGCTGAACCAAAATGCTCCAAAGCATCATTGATCTCATGTTTAGGAGTAAAACGAATCGTATCCAAACGATCAATTTCTGCAAAAATTTCTGACATTTTATCAAGATAAGCCTGGTATATTTGATCACTTACTAATCCCACATCATGTCCATACTTCATTAGTCTTTCATCTGCATTATCATGACGAATCAATAAACGGTACTCAGCTCTACTTGTCAACATTCGGTATGGCTCATCAGTTCCTTTAGTCACTAAATCATCAATCATTACCCCAATATAAGCCTCATCGCGTTTTAAAATCAATGGCTCTTTTCCTTGATTTTTTAAAGTTGCATTAATTCCTGCAATCAAACCTTGACCTGCCGCTTCTTCATATCCACTTGTTCCATTAATTTGACCAGCAGTAAATAGATTTTTAATTATTTTTGTTTCCAATGATGGCCATAATTGTAGTGGATCTATAGCATCATACTCAATTGCATAAGCATACTTTAAAATCTTACAATTTTCTAATCCTGGGATAGTCCGAATCATTTCTTCTTGAACATCATGTGGTAATGAAGTTGAAAAACCTTGCACATAAATCGTATCCATCTCTGCTGATTCAGGTTCCAAGAAGATTTGATGTTGTGGTTTATCCGAAAATTTAACAATCTTATCTTCAATCGATGGGCAATAGCGTGGTCCAATTCCTTTCACAATACCACTGTACATACTTGAACGATGTAGATTATCACGAATAATCTGATGAGTTTTTTCATTAGTGTAAGTCAGATAACATGGTGTTTGTTCTTCAATAGGAATAAACTCATTAGTTTGATAACTAAATGCCAAATTAGCATCAGTTCCTGGCTGTAAACTTGTCTTTGAGTAATCAACACTATTAATCTCTACTCGAGGTGGTGTTCCCGTCTTAAGCCGTTGAATCCGCATCCCTAAATTAGCTAATTTTTCTGATAAATATTTTGATTCTTTCTGCTGATCAGGACCACTTGCATGCTTTTGATCACCACATAAAATCTCTGCTTTTAGATATGTACCAGTTGTTAAGATAACCATCCTTCCTTCAATAGTTTGGCCATTATCCAAAATAACTCCTTTTACACAATTATCTTCAACAATCAAATCCTCTACCATTCCCTCAATGATATCAAGATTCTCCTGTTTTTTTAATACTTCTTGCATATATCGAGGATATACTTTTTTATCAGCCTGAGCCCGTAAGGATTGAACCCCTGGACCTTTAGCGGTGTTTAACATTTTCATTTGTAAGTAGGTTTTATCAGCAGTTTTAGGCATTTGTCCTCCTAATGCATCTATTTCCCGGACAATAATTCCTTTAGCTGGTCCCCCGATTGATGTATTACAAGGAAGGCTTCCAACATTATCAAAGTTAGAAGTAACTAAAACTGTTTTCTGATTCATTCTCGCTGGTGCCAACGCTGCCTCAATTCCTGCGTGCCCACCACCGACTACTATAATATCGTACATTATATTTCCCTCCTTAATCCTAATCTATTGTACTACAAATTTCCTATTTTTAAAACAATAATCATTAGATTGTCAATTCATACAAACCAAGGATAATTAAAATAATTCCTGAGATTATATCAGCGTATTTTCCCTTAAAATTTAATCGCTTAAATTTTTGACCAGTTCCAATAAAAACATAACTACAAACAAAGGTTGTTAAAGAAGTAATCAACTCCGGCATTCCAGTAATACTTGCACCAATTCCTAAAGCTACATTATTAATGGTTAAAACCAATGATAAGACTAAAGTTTCTTTTAAAGAAATATTTTTTACTGCTGATAAATGATTAGTAACAATGATCTCATCACACTCTTTCAATGACTTAACAACAGTATAGATTCCTATTAATAGTAACAGACTGCTTCCTAAAAAGTCTGCCAATGATAAAGAAATATAATTAGTTAAAAAATGTCCAAAGCGCATTGCACCATAAGTACCGATCATTGTAATAAATGCAATCATAAAATTTTTTTGATGATTAATATGTGTTTTTTTGATCCCATAAGCTATTCCGATGCTTAGAGCATCGATATTCGCGGATACAGCATAGAGAACTGCTGAAAATATATGCATAAACTCACCCCATCTAATTTATGCATAATAACCATTTAGCTCTGGGCATCAGGAAATAAATTTAGTAATTATGGTATACTATAATAAGGAGTCGAATAATTATGAAAAATAAAAAAACTAATTTTATTTATAAAAGCTGTATTTTAATCTATCTTATTTCTCTAGTTTACGCTTTTTATCTTAACTGGGGAGGAAAATATTTTAGTATGACAATCGTTGCTTGTCTTACCCCATTCATTATGCCTTTATTAATGAAATTGTTAAAAATAGAAGTTCCTCAAGAATTTTATATTATCAATATCATTTTTGTCTATTTTGCAAGTTTGTGGGGGAGTTGTTTAGGGGGTTATCATCTTCCATATTTTGATAAGTTCACCCATTTTTTCAGTGGAATTATTTTTTGTGAGATAGCTTATATCTTTTATAAACACTTTTTACCTAATGAAAAAAGAAAATTTTTGATGTTTATTTTCATTAATGCCCTTAATGCGATGATTGCCTTATTTTGGGAATTTTATGAATATGCTCTATTGATCTTTTTTAACTATGATGCAATTAATCATTACTCAACAGGCATTCACGATAGTATTACCGATATGCTGGTAGCTGTAATTGGTAGTTTCATTTTAAGCTTATATCTTACTCATTACGATCAGCGTAATGATAATCATTTTTTTATTAAATTAGCTAAAAATATTAAATTTAACAAAACTTCTCATCCTAACTAATTTCATCTAAGGAGGAAGCTGTGTATCAACTTAATGGTGTTTGCATGATTTGGCATACGACAAAAAGCAATATATTACTACGACACCAAGGTTTGATAAAGATATCCTATGATATTCATAGTAGAAAAGTGATTAATGATAATAATGTTAATTTAATCAAATACACCTGTTTTTATCGTTAATCTGATTATTCTATTCTCCAACAATTATTAGAGATATTTTGTATTAAAAAAATAGCTGTTAGAAAATAAATTAAACAACTATCAAAGCTAGCAGTAAATAATTGAAAATTTCATTGCTGCTAGCCAAATAAATTTTGATTATAACTCACACACAGATTCTCTTCATTTGCATTTAACTGGTACTTGTCAACCTTACACTTTACATTGTAGTAAAGAAAAATATCGGCTAATTAATCTTTGACTCATTTAGCAACAATAGGCTTTTTGATTCATTTCTTATTAATCATTATTTATAATCTAGGAGATCACTAAACGTTCTATACAATAAAAACAATGACCGAGAACTGCAATATTATAATACTGGTATTTTATCACCTGCTTTAAAAAATGGTAAAATCGAATCTATACGGATAAAGAAGTTTTAATCATGAATCAAATTAAGTTTCATAAGCGTCTTGGTCTTATACTCGATGAAATCTACGATATTTTTAATCCATCTACTCGTCAAGAACAACTGAATGCTTTATTATTAAAAAAACTCACTGACTCAAAGCTTAAAATTGATTCTTGTTATACATCACTTGATAAAAGTAACTCTCTATTAAATTATGATTATAAGGATATTCCTACTTTAAAACACTATTTTAATAATTATCTCGTTTCATCAGTTTCTTAAATTATTTTTAATTTAGTCATCTACACCAGAATATTTAAAACAATCAGTCAGCTTATTTAAGAATTAATAAAGCACTCCCAGATTTGGTCATTCAAATCCCGAAGTGCTTTTTTCTTTAAGCTTCAATCAATTCATCATCAACATTATCATTTATTTCTTCAACAATCTCTTGCTTTGGGGCTCTAGGTTTAATAATACTAATTACCTTACCAAAGAAAACAAATGTCATTGCGTAAAAGAAATAACTAAATGTATTTGACATAAAATAAGCAACGATCTCACCAAAGTTTGCGCCCCACGAGATACTTCCTGCTTCAACATATGAGACTACAGATTGATAAGATATATTTACAGTATACCCAAAATAACAGATTATCAATAAAGCTATTGCATAACAAATTAGCGTAAACGCTGGTTTATAAAACCAATTCTTAATTTTTTCCATTTTTAAATCCCTTTCTATTTTTAAGATATTTTAACGAGAAAATACCGAATAAATATGTGATGAATACCTAATTGTATGGTTACACTAAAAACTTATTTCACTAATTGAAAATATTTTAAATTATTTTGTCGTAAATGCTATGATAAAGCCAATAAAGGAGTTGAATTGTATGATTGATATTTTAATTAAGGCCGGTGGCTTTATTTTAATTATTATGTTAGGATTTGCACTAAAGACAAAAGGGGTCTGTACCCGTGAACACGGAAGTTTTTTATCAACAATCATTATGAATATAACGCTTCCATGCTCATTACTTTCATCAATTAATAACCTTGAGATTACCCCCATCCTATTAGTAGCCCTTGCTTGTGGCTTCTTAGGCAATGTTATTACTAACCTTTCTGGTTACTTGATTCAAAAAAAAGAATCACCCATGACCAGAGCTCTATCGATGATCAACTCATCTGGCTATAATATCGGAACTTTTACTTTACCATTTGTTCAAAGTTTCTTTCCATCTAACTTGATTGGTTATGTTTGTCTTTTTGATACCGGCAATGCTTTAATGTGTTTAGGAGGTACTTATAGTGCTGCTAGTACAGTTGTAGCTAATGAAGAAAAACAAAGCTTTAAAACTGTTGCTAAAAAATTATTTTCATCAATTCCTTTTTGCACTTACATCATTTTGTTTTTCTTATCTTTATTTCATATTGCAATTCCTACACAAATTTTAACAGTTACTAGTATTGCTGGTAATGCTAATGCTTTTTTAGCAATGTTAATGATTGGAATTTTATTGGAAATAAAATTAGATTTATCACAAATCAGACTGATTAAAAAAATACTTTTAAACCGCTATGCAGTTACTTTGGGGTTATCCTTATTTGTATATTTTATTTTACCAATTGATTTAACTGTTAAAAAAATGATTATTTTATGCTTATGTTCGCCAATATCAGCTGTTGCCCCAGTTTTCTCAAATCGTTTAGGAAGTCGTTCCCCAGTTCCTTCAGCAATCAACTCTTTAAGTATTATTATTAGTATTTTTATTATGACGATTTTAATCTTATTTATGGTTTAATAAACCGGTATTTCTTTATGTATTGATTAAATTAATGATTTGTCGTATTTATTTAATACTTGATACAAAGGGATTCTCACAATACTTCTTACAGCCACATCAACAAGGCGAACCCCTTTTTCAATATCATTTGCTAATCGCTCTTTTAAACTTTTCTCATCTACTAAAAGCAAAATACGCTTTACTTCACAATCAATAAAATCTAATCATTCTAAACACATATCAATAATTTTTTGTTCATGTATCACCTAACAAAAAAACTAGTCATTAATTTGACTAGTTTATTTCCAGAAGTTTTTTCCACTTCCTACTGAGATAATTTTAAATTGGGTATTCTTTGATGTTCCACCAGTAAAATATTTACCAGCTTCAGTCCCATTAAAGATATCAATCTTGTTACCTTTAATTGCACCACCACGATCTACAACAATCCCATATGCAGTTGATTCAATACTTAAATTATGATTAGTAATTTCAATAATTGTTCCAAAAGGAATTGAAGGATCTGCAGCTAAGCAATAATATGAACGTCCATTATATGTTAATTTAGGACTGTTTGATCCTTGTACTCCAGAAATCGGACTTAATTTAATGCCGGTTGATGAAGTTCCATTTCCTCCAGCACAGTCGCCTCCATAAGTAGTCAGTCTTCCAGTAAAGAATGCTCCTTCTTGGACTGCACCTGTTTCAATTATTGTATCAGTAGCTTGTGATACCACCTGACTACCAATTAATTCTCTTCCTACTTCATTACCATTTTCATAAGTTACGCGGTAAGTGTTTTTCACTTGCCCGTTTTGCCCTTGTTGCGCAACTTTCGTAGTAAATAACTCTAATCCAGTTGTATTTACCGTATTTGATTCTACTGTAATCATCTCGTCTATATCCGCTTGATTAACTCGAGTGATTTGTATTAAATCACCTTTATTTACAATATAATTTAAATCTAAATTTAAAATATCTTGAGGATTTACACTGATTTTTAAATCATCAAGAACACTTGATACTGACGCTTGTCTAATTAAATAGTCCTTTTGGTCTTGATTTCCATCTTGAACTTTTACATCAATTGTTTCCACGTAGTTATCAATTTGGTTTGTTGCTCCAGCATTTAATGTTGTCGCTACAATTCCAATATAGGCAATCATTACTACAAGTAACCCTTTCATTCTGGGGTCTGCATTAATAATAGCCTCTTTAATTTTTTTCATTAATTTTCCTCCTATTTAATACCAAAAAGTTTTTTGGCATTAAACGTTGTCGCACTTGCAACGTTTTCTATCTCCATGTTCTTTAGCTTAGCTATTTCCTGGGCAATATACACAACATTTGCAGGCTCATTTAACTTTCCCCTAAATGGATGAGGTGTTAAATAAGGACAGTCAGTTTCAATTAATAAATTCTCTAAGTTAATAGTTGCTGCCACATCTTTTGGAACTCTTGCATTCTTAAATGTCACCGGACCCGCTAAAGAAATGTAATAACCAAGTTTTACAAATCTTTCTGCCATTTCAACAGAGCCACTATAACAATGCATCACTCCAGGATGTCCATTCCGTTTTAGTACTTCGTAAGTGTCCTCATAGGCGTCGCGACAATGAATTACAACTGGCTTTTGGTGCTTCTTAGCTAAGTCCATCTGCCATTGAAATACTTCCATCTGCTTTTCCTTAGGAACACTGTCCCAATAATAATCGAGACCAATTTCTCCGAGTGCTACTACGCAAGGTTCTTCTAAGTACTTGTCGATGATGTTCATTTGATCTTTTGTTGTGTTTAAGCAATCGTTTGGTCCGATACCAACTGCAGCATATACGAACTCATATTGTTTAGCTAATTCGATTGCAATTTGAGACGACTTTAAGTCATAGCCTACGACAACCATATTGGTAACATTGTTATCTAGGGCTTTTTGAACAAACACATCGTGATCTTCATATAATTCATCACTATTCAAGTGACAATGAGTATCAAAGTACATAAATCTCACCTCCGCTGTATATTAACAAAATCAATTACATTTGTCAAATATCTAAACTCCAAGGCACTAGCTGCAAAGAAAAAACTATGATAAAATCGATATTTTTTTATTACTATATTCCTTTTTCCACATATTTTAACATACAAATTTCGATAAAACATAAATTTTTTAAGAAAAATACCATGTTTTTGTAGAGAAACGTAATAAAATAATCAAGTTGATTTTACATCCTAATTTTTGACAAAGTAATCATTTTTATACTAATATCACAAAAAAACAAGCAGAGGGAAAGCTGCTTGTTTCAAGTAATACAGATAGAGGGAAAGCTATCTGTTTTTATTTAGATATCAGGGAAAGGATATCATGAAGAGTAATTTATTGTAGAAAGAATTGTTATCTTTACTACAATTAACAGTATAGTAAGTAAATATCGTTAGATTTAATCAAAAATACCTAAAATTAACTATTAAATATGGATAAATATGTTAATGGATAAGAGTATAAAATACAATTGTTATGATTTGGTTACGTTTGATTAGTTTCGTTGACTCCTATTATTGCCTATGCTATTATTTTGGCATCGAATAAGTGGTGGAGTCTGTCATAAAGCAAAATGCTTTATTTATTCGATGTAAGCTTACGATTAAAAGAACTATTTTGATAGTTAAGTAAATTACGATTTAGACAGATTCAAGAAAGAATCTGTCTTTTTTATTTTGACAGGCCTTGAGGAGGGATAACGGGTATCGTTATAAATATATTTTTTGGTTTTTAATTTTAGGGAATGAGTATTAGGAGAATTGTCGTATGAATATTAATGAAGATAATGAATTGAATAATTATCAAATAATGTATGTGACCCCGGTTGAGGCCTATACCTTAATGGAAAGTAGTATGGACGGTTTATCTGAAGAACAGGTATCACATCGTCTCAAAAAGTATGGTAAGAATGAGATTTCCAAAAAGAAACAAAGTTCAATGTTTAAAAAACTAATTTCTAATTTTACTAGTCTAATGGCATTACTATTATGGGGTGGAGGATTACTAGCTATCCTTTCTGGAACAGTCGAATTAGGAATATCGATTTTCTGTGTCAATCTAATTAATGGCTTCTTTTCTTTCTTCCAAGAATTTAAAGCAGAAAAAGCAACTAGTGCGTTGCAAAAGATGATGCCATCTTATGCCCGAGTAGTACGTGATGGTAAAGAAGTAAAAATATTTGCTGAGGACATTGTTCCTGGTGATATAATGATTTTAGAAGAAGGTGACCGAATTTGTGGGGATGCTAGAATCTTACGTTGTAGTGATTTCCAAGTAGATCAATCAACTTTGACAGGTGAAAGTAATCCAATTAGAAAGAATTATGAGGCACTGCAAGAAAAAGTTTCATACTTAGAAGCTGAAAATATGATCTTTACCGGTACTACTGTTGCTTCTGGTACTTGCCACTGTGTTGTTGTTGCAACTGGAATGGATAGTGAATTTGGGAAAATTGCTAATTTAACTCAAAATACTGAAAAAAGCTTATCTCCATTACAAAAAGAACTTAATGTTCTAACTAAACAAATTGCAATTATTGCATTAAGTGTTGGAATCGTGTTTATGCTGATTGCTGTATTTGTAATTAAGGATCCCTTATTGGAGTCATTTATTTTTTCTTTAGGAATGATTGTTGCTTTTATTCCTGAAGGTCTTTTACCCGCTGTTACGTTATCACTTGCTTTATCTGTTCAACGAATGGCTAAAGATAACGCTTTAGTAAAGAAACTATCGGCCGTAGAAACTTTAGGATGTACAAATGTTATCTGTTCTGATAAAACTGGTACTTTAACTCAAAATGAAATGACGGTTAATCATCTTTGGACTCTTGATAGTCAAATGGATGTCAGCGGCGAAGGATATGTTCCAAATGGAAAAATCTATGTTGATGAACAAGAAATTACCGCAAAGAAAAGTAATGTTTTAAGACTATTATTAAGTGGTGCAGTACTTTGTTCAAACGCTAAGTTAGTACCACCACAAAATAAGAGTGTTAATCCACGTTATACAGTTTTAGGTGACCCTACTGAAGCATGTTTAGAAGTTGTAGCTAAAAAAGCTGAAATTGATCTTGATAAATTGAATAGTCAATATCCACGAATTTTAGAATTACCTTTTGAATCTCGACGGAAGCGAATGACAACGATCCATCAATTAAAAGACTCTTTTGAAGGCAATCAGAGAATTGCATTTGTAAAAGGGTCTCCAAAAGAAGTTATGGAATTATGTAATCGTTGTTTTAAAGGCAGTAAAGCCTGTCCAATCAGTGAAGAAGACCGCATCAATATTATGAAAGCAAACGATATGTATGCTCGTGAAGGGTTGCGAGTTTTAGCAGTAGCCTATCGTACTATTGCTCATAATGATAAAAAACTTCCTAGTTCAATTCGCGAATATACACCTGAATTAATTGAACAAGATCTAACTTTTTTAGGCTTGATTGCAATGCAGGACCCTCCACGAAGTGAAGTCAAAGAAGCTGTGGAATTATGCCATAGTGCCGGAATTAAAATCGTTATGATTACCGGAGATTATGGTTTAACAGCAGAAAGTATTGCTCGCAAAATTGGGATTATTAAAAGCGATACCGCTCGAATAGTTTCTGGAACAGAATTAAGCAAAATGAATGATCAAGAACTTAAAAACGTTTTAGAAGGCGAAGTGGTCTTTGCTCGAATGGCACCAGATCAAAAATATCGTATTGTTTGTGCTTTACAAGAAATGGGAAATATTGTAGCTGTAACTGGTGATGGTGTTAATGACTCTCCGGCTCTAAAAAAAGCGGATATTGGTGTTGCTATGGGAATAACTGGTACCGATGTTGCTAAAGAGGCTGCTGACATGATTTTAACAGATGATAATTTTGCCTCAATTGTTCGTGCAATCGAAGAAGGTCGTGCTGTTTATAATAATATTCGTAAATTCTTACGTTATATTTTTGATAGCAACACCCCAGAAGCTGCTGCCCCTGCTCTATATTTGCTTAGTGGCGGTTTAGTCCCAATGCCCCTTACAATCATGCAAATTTTAACTATTGATATTGGAACTGATATGATTCCTGCGCTTGGTTTAGGGGCAGAACATCCTGAAGATAATATTATGAATCAGCCACCTCGTCGAATCGATGAAAGATTACTTAATAAAAAAGTAATTTTAGTAGGTTTTATTTGGTATGGCTTGATTATAACGCTATTTGCCTTAGGAGGATATTTCCTTGTAAACTATTTGAATGGTTGGCCTCATAATCCATTGGCTCCAGAAGGAACTGCGCTCTATAACGAAGCAACGACGATGATGCTAGTTGGGGTTGTTTTTTCACAGATGGGAATGGTCATGAACAACCGAACTGAAAAAGAATCAGTATTTAAACGCGGAATCTTCTCCAATCATTATATTAATTTAGGATTAGTTGTAGAGTTTGTTATTTTATTAGCCGTAGTCTATATTCCTTTTTTAAATGGTATCTTCAATACTGCGCCAATTGGGTTAATAGAATGGCTATATGCTTTGCCAATTCCTTTTATTGTTTTTGGAATTGAGGAATTAAGAAAGAAAATATTAAGAAATAAAGACAAATAGGAGGATGGAAACCTATGAAAATTATAATCGTTGGGTGTGGAAAATTTGGTACCCGATTAGCAAATTATTTAAATAATCAAAATCATGATGTCACTATAATTGACAATCGTGAAGAGGCTTTTAATAATCTTGGTGGTAATTTTACCGGACGGACAGTATTGGGAATGGGGTACGATAAAGATGTTCTAGAAAGTGCCGGAATCAAAGTTGCTGATGCTTTGATCAGTTGTTCAAGCAGTGATGCTATTAATGCTGTTGTTAGTAATATTGCTCATAATATTTACCATGTTAATAATGTAATCGCCAGAATGTATGATAAATCAAAGGCACGGATTTTTCGTTCAATGGGAATTCATACAATTTCAATTACTGATTTGGGTGTTGAAAGGATCTTAGATTATTTTGACAGTAATCGGCTTCAAGTAGTTAAAAAAATTGGTGAAGACAGTGAAATAAAAATTATTAAAATTAAAGCATCCTTATCTTTAATAGGAAAAACAGTCGATGAAATTTCTCTTCATGGTGAGTTTGAAGTTGTCGCAATTGAACGACATGATATTACAATGATGCCTTTAAAAGATACTAAAATAAAAGATAATGATACGATTTATTTTTCTGTACTAGAGGAATCATTATTAAAATTTAAAGAAATTTTGTATTAAGAGGTGAAAAAAATGAAAATAATTATAGTAGGTGGAGGTCAAATTGGTTCTTATATCACAAGTTTACTACTTAAAAATAACCATGAGGTCCGTGTTATTGAAAATAGAACTAAAGCACTTGAAAACTATAAAAATGCCGGACTACCAGAAGAATGTTTAGTAATCGGCGATGGAACAGATATTGAGGTTCTTGAAAAAGCAGGCGTTAGAACTTGTCAGGCCTTAGTCTGTGTAACTGGATTAGATGAAGTCAATTTAACTACTGCCATGGTTTCTAAATTTGAATATGACGTTCCACGAATAATTGCTCGTGTTAATAACCCTAAAAATGCCTGGTTATTTAATTCTGGAATGGGAGTTGATGCTAAAATCAATCAAGCTGACATTATTGGTCATATGATTGCTGATGAAATGAATTATCAATCAATTATGACCTTAATGAAATTATCTAAAGGTGATTTTTCAATCGTGCGAATTCGAGTTGATTATCAATCACGATATGCCGGCAAACAAATTTCTGAAATTTCTTTACCAAACAATGCTCTCTTAATTGCGATTTACAATGATGATGAATTAATGATTCCTCACGGAGATACGCTAATTGAAGCCGGACAAGATATTCTCGCTTTTGGCGATGAGCAGGCAATTGGAAAATTAAATGAAATATTTGTTAGTTAATAATTAACACAAAAACAGCCAATTAACTTTTCTATATAGCAAACTCTATTTACTTTAGGAAGTTTCTATAAAAGATTGTTTAATGGCTGTTTTTCATTTTGAGTACAGATAGTGGGACTCTATCTAAATTTATTGATATCCGGAAAGAATATCATGAAGAGTAGTCATTTGGAGAAGGGATTGAAAAACTATTTAAACAATCCTGACTACATTCCTTAGTATAGTAATTAAATATCGCTAGATTAAATTATAAATATCTAAGATTAACTTCTAACAACGGTAAATTATGTTAGCTATTGATAATTTAATACTATTTTTTGATGATTATAATCAATCACTGATAAATCATAATCATATAAAGACTTTAATGATGCTGAAGTTATTACTTCCTCAGGAACTCCTTGAAATAAGATTTTCCCATCTTTCATTGCAATGATTTCATCACTATAATTGATTGCTTGATTAATATCATGATGAACCATAATAATCGTCATTTGATATTTTTTATTTATTTCTTTTATTAAATTAAGTATTTCAATTTGATATTTAACATCTAAATATGTAGTTGGCTCATCCAGTAATAAAATAGGTGTTTTTTGAGCTAAAGCCATTGCCAACCAAACACGCTGCTGCTGACCACCAGACAAATTCGCTAACAAACGATTTTCGTATTCTTTTAGATTAGTTGTTGCAATGGCCCAATCTATAATTTGATAATCTTCCTCGCTTAGATTTTGATGATAACTTAAATATGGTAAACGTCCATAACCAACAATTGTCTTAACATCTAAATCCCCATAAATCTGATTCTTTTGGTGAACTACTGCAACGTTTTTAGCAAATTCCTTGATCTTATAGTCCCAGACATTTTTATCATTTAATGTTATTGTTCCATCTTTGGCTTTATAAATACGACTTAAAAGCATTAATAAAGTCGATTTACCACTACCATTAGGACCAATGATTGATGTAATCTTATTCTTTTTAAATTTTACCGAAAGTTCTTCAATAAACGGTTTATCTTGATAACTAAATTTAATTTTTTTAACTTCCATCAACATCAATACTCCGTTTCAATAAGATAATAAATAAAGGTCCACCAATGATAGCCATAATAATGGCTGCCGAGATCTCATAGGGAGCCATAATAATTCTTCCTACCGTATCCGCAACTAACAAAACAATTGCTCCTATCAATATACTAATTGGTATCAAATGTTTATGTTCAGTTCCCACTAACAATCTTGAAATATGAGGTACTAGCAGACCAATAAAGCCAATTACCCCAACTACTGCTACACTAATACTGCATAATAAAACTGCTAATAATGATAAACCAAAGCGATATACATTCACATTTACTCCTAGCGAAGTAAGGGTTCGATCTTCTAACCCTAATAGATTACATGCCTTCGCCATAAATAAAGTAATGATTATTACAGGAACCAAATAAATTAATAAGGTCATAACATCTTGCCAAGTATACAAGGAAATCGTACCCGTAGCACCACTTGTGATTGAAGCAGTTGCACTATTTGCGAGGGTAACAAGAGCACTGATAGTATAGTTGATTGCCACCCCAATCAAAATGATTCGAGTTGTTTTAAATCCAGCTTTCCACGATAAACTATAAATAATTGCAAATGTTATTAAACCTCCAAAGAATGATAGTAAAGGAGCAATCGCAGATAGTTGAGGCAAAAATAAACCAACTAGTACACTAACTAAACTCGCCCCATTAGCAATTCCAATGATTCCCGGATCAGCTAACGGATTCTTTAAAACAACTTGAAATAAAAGTCCAGATAATGCTAATGCACCACCTACTAACATGGAGATGATAATTCTTGGAAAGCGAATACTATATACACTTGCTACAACGACATCGTATTCAATAAATAACCCTTTAAACAATTGAACAATTGAAACTTGAATACTTCCAAGATTTATTGCGATAAAAAAACAGATAAATAATACTAATATTAAAAAGATTATAAATATTCGCGGATGTTTTTTAATTAGTTCCATATAAAATTCCTTCTAAATTTTCTAAGCCTTTTTGATAATTAAAATTAGCACTCATCCCAAAATAATTATTATCTAAATTATAAACTTTTCCATTTTGAACTGCACTGAATTTACTCCAAATATCATTTTGAGCAAATTCGGTTTCAAAATTCTTCATTACTTCCTCTGGCATCGCATGACTAGTTCTCAAGATAATATCAGGATTTTGTTGTAACATATCTTCAGCATTGACATTGACAAAATCCTGACCATTACCATTACCATAAACATTTGTTCCACCAGCTAATTTTACTAAATCACCAACATAGCTAGATTCTGTAGCAACAAGGTAGCTGCCACCTGGCAAACCCATCAAAATTAAAACCCGTGGACTTGCTGTGTTCTGGTATTTAGCTCTAAATTCAACCATATAATTAACAAATTCATCTACTAATTTATTTGCTTTTTTCTCTTTACCTAATAAACTTCCTAACTCCTCAATACTTTTAAACATACCTGCTACACTTTTAAGATTTAAGAAACTAGAACTTACACCAATTTTTTCATATTTAGAAGCTAAATCACCCTCCAATGAATTAGGGCTTAATACTAGCGATGGTTTTAAAGTTGACAATACTTCCATATCTGGCGACATTGCAGTTCCTAGTTCTGTCGCTTTTTTATATTTCTTTGGTACTGTATAACTTTCAGTCGTCGGAATGCCAATTACCTGATCAGCTGGAACATCCAAAGCTTCTAAAATTTCCGTAACAGCTACCGAAGTTGCTGCAATCGTCAAATTATTATTATCACTTTTTCCACTTTGATCTACACAACCAATCATTGACAAAGCAAGGACAAGAACAAGAAAACTATTTTTTAACTTTTTTAACATAATAATATGCTCCCCCTCCTGCTACGACAGCTATAACCGCTACAATTCCAATAATCAACAGCGTATTATTACTACTATCCTTTTTTTGCTCACTTTGTTTTAATAAATTTTTAACTGTCAATTTCTTCTTTTCATTAACTTTGCCATTTGTATCAATTACATGGCTAGATAAGCCAGAAATACCATCAAATAAACTTTCACGTGACACTTCCCCCACTGTAGTTACCGGCGTTTCTACCACTGGTTGTTCTTCATTTGTTGTCGTATCACTAGTTTGATTAGAATTCGTACTTGTATTATTGCTGGTGCTATTATTAGTAGTTGAATTATTATTTACCGAATTTCCATTATCGGCAGTGGCTGGTACCATGGTACTAGTGTATACACCTGTTCCCGGAGTAATAGATCCTTGATTTAATTTAATAAAAAATTGCACATCACGCCCCATTGGAGCGACATACATGATAGGACTAATATAATCATTTAATGAATTAATTTGAATTCGATAATGATTTACCGTGTCACCATTAGCACTACTACTTCCTGTTTTAGTAGCACTAACACTATTAAAAGAACCACCACTATTCATGATTTTAAATCTTACATTTGAAACATTTGAAGCTAATCCCAAACCAACAGTAATATAATATTTACCACCAGTTTGCTCTAATAACAAATTGCCTTCTACAATACTTGAAACCATGCTATCACCTAATGTAATATTAGTACCACCATCTTCGGTGTTACCAGTTAGAGGATTAACGTAAGACGTGGAGCGTCCAATTAAGTACGCTCCATCGTCTAGGGCAAAAGCTGGTTTAATATTAATTGTCATCGTTATGATGGCAACCAATATTAATAATACTTTTTTTATTTGCATAATCTTTTTCTTGTTAAATATGCCACAGCCACTAATGATGAAACTAATAATCCTCCCATTAATTCCATATTAGCATTATCTCCAGTTTTCACTGAACTACTTGATGTTCCTGTAGTTTGGTTAGTCGTTGGAGTTGTTGTATTTGGTGTATCGTTTGTATTATTATTTGATTCACCATCTACCTTAGGTGCTTCAATTGAATCAGATACAAATTTTAATGTGCTATAATCAACTTTCATTCTTGCTGGAATATCACTATTCCCCATCATAGCTACATGTGGATTTACCACAACATCAAATAATTCTTCCTCATTTGGTAAAACGAAAGACCACATAGTTGCTTTACCATCAGCATTTTTACTTACAATAACAGCTGGATTTGATTTATAATCATCAGTTGATGAACCAATGTATAATTCCTCTAACCATGCTTTAATTGTTCCCATAGTCATTTCTTTAGTTGTGATATACATTGTTGCTACACCATTTTTAACTACTACTGTAGCTTGACTGTCAATTGCACCCGCTGCCATTGAAGCCTTATCTTGAGTCGCATTCCATAAAGCAACATCTACTGTATATGTACCATCTTTAGCAAATTTGCTTGTACTTTCTGGTACTACTAGTGTTGGATTATCCAATCCTAAAGATAATCTCGCCTCAGAACCATGAGTACTTCCACCATAGTAGAATTTTACATTTGTTAATTTTGTATTTTTTGCTAATGTAAATTGCATTTCACTTACATTTCCATCACTATCACGTCCTGTGATATCAGCTACCTTATAAACTCCAGCAGCTTGCTCAACTTCCATTTTATCAACGTATGCAGTTTGACCATACACAGTAACTGCACCCATTTGTAATGTTACTAATAAAGTTCCATCTTTTGAAGTAACCGTAGCGCTCTTGACCGCTTGGGCAGCCATTGATTGTACATCTTCATTTGCTTTTAATACATCGCTAGTCACAGTATAAGTACCATCAGCTAATGTATATTCAGGTGCTTCTGGTTCTTCAGGAATAACAATATCCGCTGTACTATATTGAATATACGCATCAACTGTCGTATCCATCGCGTCAACAAACATTTCAATATAAACACCCTCACTGTTTACCGCTACAGGTATTTTAACTTTTTCTACTTGTTGCTTTCCTTGATCATCTTCGCGATAACTAATAACTTCAGCAGCATGTTTTTCTGATTTTGTATCAGTTTCATAATATTGGATATTTCCTGCATTACCAACTAAGCCCATTAAATTTAATGTTTTAAATTCAGCAGTTAAATACCACTTTCCTTCCTCTACTGATAATTCTCCATTTTCTGCTAATGCTCCAGCTGCCATTGAATCATTTGCAATATTACTTGCATTCTTCAATTTTGTTGGAATAGTATATTTACCATCTGGTAAATCGCTTACCTGGGCAGCATCTACATTACTTAATGTGGCTATCTGAATTCCAAATGCCAGCATTAAAACTAATACTACTTTTAAAAGTTTTTTCATTTTCTTCCTCCCTCTTTTTCTTTGTTAGAAAAGACTAACTATTTAGTTAAAAAATATAGAGAATATATTCTCTGCTAATGTTAGCTAAAACTAACTACATCCATTATTTTACATACATCTAATCTTAAAACAACTACTAATTTTGTTGCCCCCATTGAAACAATCTTTTCAAAAAATATCTTTTTTCTTTATAAATACAGCATTTTTTGATGTTTCATCGATGAAATACTATTTTATAATAACGTTCATAATTGCAATACTCTCAGGCATATGAATTTTACCAACCGTTGGTTTAACCTTTATCTTTACACTCGTTTGCAATATCCGTTCTTCCTTTGAATAATGAAAACGTAATTTTGAAATAGGAATAATATAATCATCCTTGATCATACGACATTCGAGATAGTCTTCTCCTACTTGGTATTTTAAAGAACTCAGCTTCCCTTTAAGAACCATTTTCCCCATCATCGATTCTCGTTCAACTTCTTTTGACTTTAAAACTAATCCTCCATGTCCCATTTTTATATCCAATATTCCTGGATGAAAGAAACCATCATTAGCCATTGATATTTCCATCTTATCAGCTTTATAAACAGTAAAAGCAAACAAGTATTGACCATCATCAAGATTAGCACTAAGCATATCTCCACTAATTTCTTTTACATTATCAATCAATTCAAATAATCTTTCTTTACTAGTGTTGTTAACAAGTTTAGCACGTGCTTTAGATGATAGTGTTAAAACTAATGATAGTGCCTCTTGATACGCTTCTTCATCATCAAAATTAGCTGTATATTTTAACCAATCAGATAATTTATTAATATCTTTTAAATATTCCCTTGCCATTCTACATCCCTGGCATGATAAAATTCCCTTCCCTTTTTCAGTCGTTAACCCCTCCTGATAGAAGGTATTCAATACTCGGCTAAACGTTGATTTTGATACTCCGACCTCTTGCGCTAACCGAGTAACTGTGTAATCCATTTCTCTTTGTTTATATAAAAATAATAAATATGATAGTTTTTCTTTTGTTAGCTGCATAATCCCCTCCAAAGTTAGTTTATGCTAACATATTATCGTATTTATTCCTTTAAAACAAGATAAAATAGCTATATTCATGATGAACATAGCTATTTTTAACTACTTATTACTTAAAGATCATATGAAAAACACACTGGGCAATTATGTTCTTTATCAAAAATAATTTGCGTCTTAACACCATAAAGTTCCTGAATCACTTCTGAAGTTATTATATCTTTTGGGCTTCCTTCTTTAAAAACTTTGCCTTCTTTCATAGCAATGATCCAATCACTATAACGTGAAGCATGATTAATATCATGTAAAACCATGACAATTGTCTGTTGTTCTTCCTTATTTAATTTACTCAATAATTCTAATACTTCTAATTGATGACCAATATCTAAGTATGTTGTTGGTTCATCTAGTAAAATTGTATTTGTCTGCTGAGCAAGTACCATCGCAATCCACACTCGTTGTTTTTGACCCCCAGATAAATCATGAACCAACATATCCTTTATCTCAAAAGTTTGGGTTTCTTTCAAAGCCCACTCAATAATCTTTTGATCTTCTTTAGTCGATGATATCCTCTTATATGGATAACGACCATAACTAACTAACTCATAAACACTTATTCCTTCAGGGGTATTTAGAATTTGTGAGAGAAAACCTATTTTCTGAGCTATTTCAGCTGTTTTCATAGTTTTCAAATCTTTTCCATCAAGAATTATTTTACCATCTTTTAATGGTAATACCCGAGCCATTGTCTTTAACATGGTTGATTTCCCACATCCGTTTGGTCCTAAAATAACGGTAATTTTATTTTTAGGAATTACAATATTTTGATCTTTCAAAACAATCTTTTTACCATAACCGGTGCTTAACTGTCTAGCTTCAATAATTCCCTTCATCATGCTCTCTCCTTTTTTAATAGATAAATAAAATACGGCACTCCAATCAATGATAAAATAATCCCTGTTGGAATTTCACCAGTACTCATCAGACTTCTTGATAAACTATCACCGATAATAACCATAAGGCTTCCCATTAACATACTGACCCATAATGAATAACGATGATTGCTACCAACTAACCTTCTTGCAATATGCGGTGCGATTAAACCTACAAAAGGAATAGAACCTCCAAAAGCAATGGTAAAAGCTGCTAAAAATCCGGCTAAACTAATTAAAATAATTGTTTGTTTTTTTAAATCAACCCCCAAGGTTATTACACTTTCCTTTCCTAACGAAAAAATATTTAGAACATCTTGATATTTCCACAATATTACTCCAATAATCACTAATATTGTTATTAATAAAGCTATTTTTAGCCAGTCTGTTCCTGTTAGAATACCAGCATTCCATAATTGCACATACGAAAACTTTTGACGATTCAGCTTTGCTGAGAAGAATAGAATTAACCCTTGGAATCCTAAATTAAGAGCTACCCCACATATAGTCATCCGAATTGGATCTATTCCACGTTCTTTTTCATAAATCAAAAACATTAGTAAACCAATCGTTATTACAGCACCAATCATTCCAGCTAAAGGCATCCAAACATAATCTAAAAATATATCTGTTCCACTAACTAAAATATATAACAAAACAAAGAATGAAATTCCTGAGTTTATTCCAATTACACCCGGATCAGCTAAATCATTTTGTAATACTGTTTGTAAAATATGTCCTGCCAAAGCCATTCCACCACCTACTAAAATGGCACATAACAAACGCGGTAACCGAAATTGAAAGATTACTAATTGTGTATATGGATCAAATAATTCACTTAATTCAATTTTCATCTGACCTATCGTGAATGACAAAAAGCTTGATACTAATAAAATGATTATCAGAAAAATGATTATTCTTTTTTTCTTTAACATTTTTTATTTATGCTCCTTTCCATAAAAAGGAAAAATGGAACACCAATCAGTGCCATAATTATTCCTAGTGGTGTTTCATAAGGTGGTTGTAGATTTCTAGCAATAAGATCGATAAGAATTAAAAAGACTGCTCCATATATCGCAGACATAGGCAAAATAATTTGATAATCCTCCTTTTTAACTAATCGTCTTACCAAATAAGGAACAATCAAACCAATAAATCCAATTGACCCAACAATACTAACTGCCATTCCCGCTAAAAGCAGTGCCACTAAACATACTAGTATTTTACAACGAGGAACGTTTACCCCTAAACCAACAGCAGTTTCTTCACTCATTGAAATAATCGTAATATTTTTCCCTTGCCTCAAAAGCAAAAATAGACCAGAAACAAATAATAATGTCGCTAAAATAAGTTCTTGATATCCAATATTAGCAGTTCCGCCTACATTCCAATATGTTAATTCTTGACCAATTCCAAAATAAATTGCTATAAACTGGCTTAACGAAGTAAAGAAAAGTGAGACTGCAACACCAGCTAATAATAATCGTTTAGAATTATTAGTATACTTCCCTTTTCCCATTGTCATCGTTAAAAATAAACCTAATCCTGCTCCGACAAAAGAATACATCATCATTAAAAGAAAATTACTGCGACTGACCAAAGCAAAGCAAATTGCTAACATAAAAGAAGCACCCGCATTGATTCCTAAAATTCCCGAATCAGCTAAATGATTTTTAGTCAGTCCTTGCATTGCTGCTCCAGCCATCGCAAATGCACTACCGACGATTCCAGTCGCTAAAATTCGAGGAAATCTAAGATTAATAATAACTTCATAATCATTTCCATTACTCTTTTTACCTAAAATGATTTTAAAAAAATCTTCCCATCCTATTGTCACCGCACCAAATTTTAATGAAAAGAAAATGATGATAGGTAATAGACATAGTCCTACTATCAGCCATTTTCTTACTTGTTGGTTATTCATACAGTGCTAAAATACTTTGAGTAATGTTTTTTAACTGTTCTTTTGTTGATAAAATATCTTGATAGATATATGCACTTGAATCATATGTAATTACCTTTTGGTTTTTTACAGCTGGAGTTGAGTTCCATACACTATTATTTCCAACTAAATCCATAGGATCTTCTTGCCAGCCACCAATCATTATCATATCACCGGCATACTCATTGATTGCTTCTAATGAAATAGAACGATATTGTTCACCATTAATAATTTCTTTTTGAACAACTTCGGGTGCTTTTAATTCTAATAAATCGTATAAAACTTCTCCACCACGACCTTGTTTATTTCCATATACAAATAATTCTTTACTATATGTTTCCATCAAAGTTATCGTCTTGTTAGATATTTTAGCATCCTGTAACTGCTGCTTATATCCAGCAACTTCTTGATTGAAATCAGCAAGCAATTTTTTCCCCTCCTCTTTCTTATTTAAAACATCAGCCATCCAAGTGATTCTTTCGGCAGTTGACATATTTAAATAATCAACTAGTACCGTTGGTGCAATCTTAGATAAATTATCATAATCAGCCTCAGAATATGTAATAATTAAATCCGGTTTTAATTTTGTCACTGCTTCCATACTATACTGCCCATACGCATCATCACCATTAATTGAAGGTACATCTTTCAAATCTTCTTCAAATACAGAATCTTTGTATACATATGTAGTTCCAACCGGCTCCACTCCTAGCGCAAGTGCATCTCCAACAAAATAATCTATTACAACACGTTTAGGCTCATTAGGAATCTCTATTTTTCCTTTTACTGTTTCAACTGTTCTTATTGTATCTTTAGTGGCAGCTGAACAACCAGTTAAAATAAATAAACTTAACACTAATATAGTTGATAGTACTTTTTTCATTTATATCTCCCTTCTTAGTTAGTTTTAGCTAACTTATGTTGTGATTCTAGCATGCCTTAATTTCTTTTACAATATTTTCACTAATATTATGTATTTTTACATTTATTTTATGTATAATTTAACTGGTGATAATTATGATATGTAGAAATTTGACAGAGTACTATAATATTTTCTTTAATAAACTAGCTTTCCAATACTATCAGTATGATAACTTTTCCTTATATATAAATCCTCAACAACCTGAAGAATTCATTATTCATGTGCATATTGCAGATATGTATGAACTTTTTGTTGGTGATTTTACTGCACCCTATGATATTGAAATATCATTTGAAATAAGTGAAACATATCTACAGCTAGGAATGCTTCTAACTGGTGAAATTGAGTATGATTTAAAAGAGAGTCATAATAATCATTTAGAGCCTTCTAGTTTTTATTTAAATGGTTCAAAGCGTAGTGGATTACAAGTTTGGAAAAAAAATCAACATTATCATTCTACAGATATAATCATAAAAAAAGATTTTTTCGAAAAAAAATTATCGGCATATGGATATTCCTATACAACACTAGAAAAAATTGAAAAAAATAAAATATTTCGACCACTCCCCTCTAAACTTTTACAATTAATGCAAGAAATATCTGACACTTTAAGAAATAAAGCAATCTCACAACTATATCTTGATGCTCAATTAATGAAGATCGTCTACTTTCTGTTACCTCAAAATAATATTCTATATCCCCAATCTAAAACTATTACAATTAAACTAAAATGCGGTCGAAACATCTTACTAAATAATGATGATCAAGAAATAATCCAGCAGATTCACAATGATCTAACTGTTAACTATCAGCATCCCCCAACAATTAAGGAGCTGGCAAAGATTCACTATATTAGTGAGCAAAAACTTACAGCTGGTTTCAAATACTTATATCATTGTAGTATTCATGACTATATTAGTAATTTACGCTTAAATATGGCTAATAGTATGCTGTTATCTGAACAATCTACAATTATTCAAATTGCTAAGACTTTAGGTTTTTCTAATGCTAATTCTTTTATCTATTTTTACCGTAAAAAAACTGGTATAACACCTAAACAATTCCAATTAACACAACGCTAAAGGGGCTGTTTTTTCTCAATCAAATAGAAATTATTATCAACCTCCCATATTATCTTATATACCCTTTTTCCATAAAAAAGTACTCTAACAAGAGTACTTTTTAATTATATTTTTTTCTAGTTAATAATAAAATTATTAACATTGTCCCACCCAATAAACTATAACCAATGATTTTTGAATCATCACCAGTATTAATACTATTTTTTATTGATGAATTAGTTGTCTCGATCACATTACTATTATTTTGATTATTTACATTATCTTGATTTGGCTTGTCAGTAGTTGAATTATCAGCTTTTTGACGATAATCATATGTCATTAACATTCCATCAAACTTTCCACGATTTAGATTCTTGAAATCTCCATCATTTGATTCACTATACACCAGTAATGAAATTTGATAATCATTTAATACCATAATCTCTGAAGCATAATCAGCTTTTGAACCACCAATATTTTCGATTGTTTTCAAAGTACCATTCTTTTCATAATTTGCAATAAAAACATCCATACTTCCCTTATTAAGACCTGTTACATCATAGTCTGTTCCTCTTGATTGACCAATAAATACATATTGATTTTCAAGTTCTATCGCACTTATCATTTCACTAGCTTCACTACTCTTGATCACATTGACCCATTCTGTCTCACCAGTTTCATTACATTTTAAAACATATGCATTGTCATACCCTGTTCCAATTGGAGCAAATGTGTCAGTAGTTGATTTAGTGTTACCCATTAAAATGAATCCACCATCACTAGTAGCTAAGACACTATTACAATAATCATTGCGATCGCCACCATAAGCTTTAGTCCACAATAATTCACCAGTAGCACTAATTTTTGCAGCAAAGCAGTCAAATATATCTCCATACCAGTCAACATCTGCAAAATCACCACTTTTTGAAGAAAGACTACCAGCAACAATAAAACTGCCATCACTTAGAATATCTAATCCCGAACTTGAAGTTTCAATATTTTTTCCACCTAAAACTCGTTGCCAGACTTTTTTACCATGAGCATCATATTTAACTATGACTAAGTCATATAATCCTCGATTTTGATTTTCCATATCGCCATCATTTGAATTTGTTTCTATTAAAACAGCAATACCGCCATCATCCGTAGCTTTAATTTGTTTAACTTGATCGTTGGCTGAGCCACTAAAATTACTCATCCAGATCAGCTTACTGTTAGAGTCATATTTAGCAATAAAAGTATCCATTTGACCATGAACGGTACCAGCAGTATCTAACTGTGCAAAATCACCGGTTGGAGCCACATACACCCCTTCTTGATATCCACCACTAACTACAAAACCACCATCATCTAGGCCACATACCTTAGCTGCATATGCAATTGAGTCGTACTCTGTTCCTCCTAAAGTAAGAGTTTTTAAAAGTTCTCCTTTTGGATCATATTGATTAATATAAGCTATTGAACCACCTTTTAACAGATTTTGAAAATCACCATCATTTGAGTATGATTGCCCTACAGCAACAATATTTCCATTTTTCAAAACTGTCATATCATCAGTATAATCATAATCACTACCACCAATATTTACTTTCCAACTAGTTTTAAAGTCTGGCTGTTCTACTTCAACTGGAGCAAAATATGGCGGATTGGTAGTTTCTACCATATCTTTACTAGAGAAAGATAAACGTATATCTCCCATTGCTTTATCGATATGTAATTTGACCGGTGTATCTAAATCATCAACTTCAAGCGTAACTGTTTTTACTTGTGTTACTTCATCGTACTCATCTTTCAACACCGCTATCATTTCACCATTTTTTTCATAACTAACTTCCCCTAATGTTGAAGCGCTAACTTGAGTTCCCATAATTGTTGCGTTAGTAAAATAAATTGTTACAGTATACTTAAAGCCAATTTTTTCAACATATGCATCTTTATATAATAATGGTGCCATCATTGAAAGACTATCTTCATTAGCTTTCCAAGCTTCTACCGGCACTAAATACTTTTCTTCTGCATATTGCTCTAGTGTTGTTCCCGCTAAACTAGCTAAAAAGCCATCATACTTACCTTTTAATTTTCCTTCAAACAAGCCACTATTAGAATTTGTATTACCATAGACGATATAGTCATCATTTGCTCCAGGAATAATTCCTTCTGGATTATCTTTTCCATCTCCACCATAGCTTGAAATATTTAAACAAGTGCCATCCTTTGAATAGTGGGCAATATAAATATCTTCTTTACCGTATGTCTTTATCCCTGTAAAATCTTGATCATTAGTATCAAAGGTTCCAACCGCTAAAAAACCATCACTAATCGCTAAAAGATAATCTCCTGTTGTCTTACTATTATTAGCAAGGCTTGTAGTCCATTCAACTTGTCCATTTGAATCAATCTTTAAGGTAAATGCAACATTATTTTCCTCTTCATTTCCAACAATACCACTATTTGAGTTAGTCGTTCCTGTTAATACATACCCATTATCAATATCACTGCTTGATATTTCTGTTTTATCAGTAGATACTTTTTTATTATGAGCTCTAATTATATGATTAAAAACATCATCTCCAGTTCCACCAAAAGCTTTTACCCATTCTTTTGTTCCATTTTCATTAAACTTAACAACAAATGCATCTTTACCACCATGAGCTAATCCTTCGAGATCTCCATCACTAGAACTCGAATAACCAACTGCTAAATAACTACCATCGCCATAGTTAGCAACTACTGAAGTAAATTCATCCATTTTCTTGACTGCTTTATCACCGCCAGTTCCACCAGCTCGATTAATCCATTCAATATTTAAATCTTGGTCAATCTTTACAATAATTGCATCGCGATCAGTTTCAATCTTATTCAAACCGTTCATATCTAAATCAGTAGAATGTGAATAACCTGCAACAATAAATCCACCATCGCCAGCTGGTTGAATAGCCTTCAATTCATCCGCATCACTACCCCCAACGGTAACAACCTTAATTAAAGTTCCATTTGAATCTAGCTTAGCGATTATTCCATCTTTTCCCCCCTTATTAAGATTGGCTAAATTACCATCATTAGACTGGCTTACCCCTACTGCAACATAACTGCCATCATTAGCTTCAGTTACAGCATTAAAACTATCTGCTGCACTCCCACCTATTAAAGTTTCCCACTTTATTTGGCCATTTTTGTCATATAGCATAACAGCACCATCACTCTTTCCTTTAGCCTGTTCAATACCTGTTACCTTATTGCCATCAAAAGTTCCTGTTGCAATAATATCACCATTGATCAGTCTTTCAGCATCATTGACTGTATCTGGAGTAATACTATTATTACCATTATCTCCATACATCGTAACCCAATTAGCCACATTATCTGTTTCAACCGCATTAACCGTTATCGAGCACATTGAAACAATCATTCCCAATGAAAGCACCGATATGAGTGCTTTATTTAAATTTTTTCCCATTTTACTGTCCATTTTTCCTTTCTCTTTTTTTAGTTAGCCTTAACTAACCCATATTAAAAATTTATCACATGGAATGATTTTCGACAATTATAAATTTCGTTGCAGTAATGCAACATTTATTACTTTTAGTGCAAAAAACAATGATTTCATTAACTAATCATCGCTTTTCAATAATGCAACAAAATATAAAAAACATATCCTATTAAAGAATATGTCTTTTATATTATTACTGATTTGATGAAATCAATCCCTTCGCACAAACAATAAATTTCTCTAGTGCTTGATTAGTCACTACCCCTTTTTTCCAAATCAAACACGATTGTGAAACAATTTCTGGTTCTAATAGTCGGTACGTTAAATTTGGATAAGCATTACTTTTGAAAACTCCATCAATCGAGATTCCATAGCAAAGACCACTTTCTACTAATAAAGCTAAATTTGAATTAATATCATAATTTAAAATCGTTTGTGCATTTATCTCTTTACCTAACCAGTTTTTGAAAGTTTCTTTAACTTCTAATCGATTTGCAATTCCAAGAACTAAATTAGATACTACGTGATTTTCAATTGTTTCATATTCTTTCAATAAATCATCTTTTTTCATTACCAAGCACCATTTATCTAAATAAGGCAACTCCAGGTATTGGTAATAGTCTTTATCGATTGGTTCTAAAACAATTGCTACATCAATTAAACCCTCGTTGATCTTTTCCTTATTTTGATTACTACCAGCCGTATAAATATTATATTTAATTTTGGGATAACGTTTTGAGAACTCCTTTAAAACTACTGGTAAAAACTTATTTCCACTCGATTCACCACATCCTATGGTAATTTCTCCCGAAATATCATACTCACTTTTTCTAATTTCTGCTGCTGTTTTATCTTGCAAATCTAGCATTTCCTTCGCACGACGTTTTAAAATTATGCCACTATTAGTTAAAGTAATTTGTCTACTCCCACGAATAAACAAACGTGTGCCATAAATTTCTTCTAACTGCTGTAATTGTCTTGTTAGCGTCGGTTGTGTCAAGTGTAGTTTTTGGGCTGCTTTAGAAACATTACCTGATTCAACTACTGCCAAAAAATATTCTAGAACTCTTAGATCCATCTTTATCACCACTTTTTATTATACGAGTTATTTATCTATAATACTATTATTCTAAAACTTTTTGAACGATATTAACTGTTTTTTTATTTTTTATAAGGGTAATAATTAATGTAATTGTACTTAAACTGATAAATCCTATAGCATTAGCAATAAATAAAGCTGGTAAAGCTTCAGTTCTCATAAGACTTTGGATTACAATACTGCCATAAGGAGAGATAAACACCCCTAAATTGAATCCAACCAATAATAATGAAGTAGCTAACGTAGTATTTGGAATATTTGAATTATTAATTTTATCAATCAAACTTGGCATAAAAATTTTAAAACCAAACCCCGTTAAATATCCACCAACAAACGTTATAACTAAATTTTGACTTAATCCTAAAATTACCATTGCTAATGCTAAAATAATTAATCCAATCGATGTAGTAAGCTGATTAAAAACCTTTAAGATTTTTCCAAATAATAGTCCTGCGCTAATTCCACCTAATGATAATAAAATAATTACTAAACTAGCATCACTCGCTGTTCCATATCCCTCACCAGTCATTAAAGAAGCAATCTTAATACCCATGATCATATATAACATTGCAGCCATAAAAATTAATCCAACATAATAAACCACTGGCAAAAAGCCGGCACTTTTATGGCTTTCTTTTTTTATTTGATCCCCACCATTAGCCTTAATCACATCGGCTGTTTTTACCTGAGGGACGAACTTAAAATAAATAAAGAAAACAGGTATTGCAATCATATAAGCAATAAACGGAGCCTGCCAATTAATCTTTAATAACTGACCAGCGATAAAAGTAATCGCAATTCCTCCTGCCCCTTCAAATGCTGATTGTAATCCATACATTGATGAACGCTCTTTAGCATCATAAAAATAATTGATCATCGATACCAATAGTGAATTAAACAGACCAACACCAAATCCCAACATTGCACGACTAATCAAAATAATCATAAAATTATCAATTAATAACGGTACTATCCCTGCAATCATAACAATTCCCAGCCCAATAGTAATTGTTTGCTTATACCCAACTCTTTTAGCAATTAAAGAACTTGTTAAAACGGAAATCATCAAAAATAATGACGGTACCGTCGTTAACATTTCTACCATTGATAATGGTACTTGATCAAAATGTTGTGCCATGGCCGGAATATTAGCATTAATCGCTGCAGCACTCCCCACTAATAATGATGCTGATAATAAGGCAAATCTAAGTATTTTTTTATCCATAATAATTATCCTCCTTTGATTACACTTTCATTATAATCAATTGCATTACTATGTCTAATACTTATATTTTATTTATACTATTCGTTTTATGTATAGTTTTATTTGAAATAAAAAACACATCCTTAAAAGAATGTGTTTTCAACATTACATATTCCCCGACACTTAATTACTTAAGCGGAATATGTATCCGTCGGCTCTTTGATATCATAACAGATATACTTAGAATGTCAATAAGAGAATTAGATATCTAATCGTGTTAACTTTACTCATCATCTTTCTCAGCTATAATTTCATTATTAATAATAGGAGCATTTTCTATTTTTTTAGCAATATCAAGTTTATAAGTCAGATTATCATGGTAATTTAATGAAAATAAACAAGCATATAGGGTGTTTAAAACTATACTGATAGATTCTAATGATGAAAATCCAGCAATTTTTGAAAATGATTTTTCCCTTGTCGTAACACGCAAAGTAACCGTAGCTAAATCTGAAAGACTATTATTCCCAATACTCGTAATAGCTATAATTGGACAGTTATTTTCTTTTAATATCTGAGCGGTCTTCACAATATTAGAAGACTCACCTGAATAAGAGATACAAATAGCACATTCATCAGGTGAAGACATTGCAGCATCATGAAATAGATTATCTTGTATAGGGTGAATATAGGCTTTTTTATGAATTCGATTTAATTTAAATACAAATTCTTCTCCAGCAAAATTTAGATTTGACATTGTAAATACCCGTATCTCTTTACTTTGGTGTAAAATTCGTACTGCTTTTTGTAATGAATCATGTTGGAACAAAGACAAAGTATCTTTAGCACTTTCAATGTGTAAATTTACGATTTTACTAGCTATTGTCATAATAGAATCTTGGTTACTGAACGGTAAATTAGAATCAATATTACAAAAATGGCTATTTAAATAATTTGCTTCTTCTAAATAGGCGTCTTTAAATTCAACCCAGCCTTGAAAACCCAGCTTCTTCGAAATTCTAATCAAAGTTGATGGTGATGTAAATGTTGCATCAGCAATCATTTTAACAGAATAGTCTTTAATATTAATCTGTTTATCTAGAATATAATCAATAATTACCCGTTCATTATGTGAAAAGGGGTAGGCTTTCATTTGTTCTTTTAACAACATCATCATTACCTCCTAATATCTTCATTATATAGAATGAGAATATTATTTACAAATTTTAATAAATATTGACTATTAATTGTGAACATTATGCCTAAATAATATTTAAATATTTAATCACGTTCATAGCTGTGATATTTTGATTATATTATTAAAGGGGGCAATTTAAATGCAGTATCGAGGTAGTTACTTAAGTTATTTATTAATGTATTTATTCTATTTTTTATCACTGGCGTTATTATCAGGCCTGATTTCTGTTTATCTGCTAGATCGTGGATATAGTGCTTCACAAGTTAGTCTGGTAGTAGCATCTTCATACATTGTTTCAGTAATTTTACAGCCTCTAGTAGGCTATCTAAATGATCACTTTAACTTAAAATGGGTAAATAGTGTTGTTTTAATTATTGCCGCAATTTTAGGAATAGCTCTAATTTTTGCAAAACATCTTTTTAGTATTACTTTATTGTACAGTCTTACTTTAGGGCTCTTTAACAGCACTAAACCGGTTATTGAAAGAATGGCCACCTTATCTAAATATCAATATGGAAAAATTAGAATCTGGGGAACAATTGGATATGCTATTGGTTCACAAATCGGTGGTCTTATATATCAATACATTTCACCTGAAAGTATGTATTTCTTTTTTTCTATTAGCCTAGGAATTTGTCTTCTAGGTATTATCGGTACTAGAAACGAACATAAAAATTCTGATATTCATGGTGAAACGACTACACAACACCTAGGCTTATGGAATAAAAACTTTATCGTCTATTTGATTATAGTTTGCTTATTCTATGCGATAACTAACCTAAATACGACCTATTTACCAGCAATGTTTCAGCATCAAGGGATTTCAGTTGATAAGGTTTCTACAATTATTTTATTGATTACTATTTCAGAATTACCAATTATTTATTATTCTCATCGTTTTATGAATAACATTTCAAATCGTCATATGTTAATAATTGTTTTTATCTTATTAATCATTCAGTTTGGTACATATTGTTTTATTCCTTATAATATCATACATGTGATTATATCTATCGGTACTAAGGCTGTATCAACCGTAATCTTTATTATGCTCAATATGAAAATCGTTGTTTCTATAGTTGATTCTGATTTACAGATGAGTGCTCTTGCATGGGTTTCTACATTCAATAGTTTTTCTTCAATTGTTGGTCAAGGTCTTGGTGGAAAAATACTTGATACTTATTCTTATACTGATTTTTACTTAATTTTATTTTTAATCGCTGTAATTGGTCTAGGAATTTCTTACTTTTATCATCTTCCTTCTGGGCGTAAATATCATCTTTTCTAAAATAATTTGTAACTAAAAAAAGATAAAAGGATATAATCTTAAAAATTATATCCTTTAAATTTATCCAAATAGACGACTCTAGTTTCATTAAGAAACACAAAATATTATTTATCAAAATCAAACATTTCAAAGACATCAGAAACTGGTAAACAGTTTTCAATGTTTTCGATTGTTTTAGCAAGTAAACCTGCTACAGAAACTGTCTTTAATTTAGGGAACATTTTATCTTCAGGTAATTTGATTGTATCTGTTACAACAACTTCATCAGCAGATGAATTTTGTAATCTTTCAACTGCAGGTCCAGAGAATACTGGGTGCGTACAAGCAACATGAACTGATTTAGCACCTTTTTCTTTTAACATCTCAATACCAGCAACAATAGTTCCTCCAGTATCGATCATGTCATCAACCATAATACAGTTCTTCCCGGATACATCCCCTAAAACACCCATGATTTCAGCCACGTTTGGTTTAGGTCTTCTTTTATCAATAATTGCAACTGGGGCATCTAAAGCTACTGCTAATTTACGAGCTCTAGTGGCACCACCATGGTCAGGAGAAACCACGCAAATATCTTCCATATCTTTCTTCTTAAAGTAGTTTGAGATAAGTGGCAATGCCTGCATTTCATCAACTGGAATATCAAAGAACCCTTGAATTTGAGCTGCATGCAAGTCAACTGTTACAACTCTAGTTACACCAGCTACAGTTAATAAGTCAGCTACTAATTTAGACGTAATTGGTTGTCTTGGTTTAGCCTTACGATCTTGACGAGCATATCCAAAATATGGAATGATTGCTGTAATTTCTTTAGCAGAAGCTCTTTTTAAAGCATCAGCTAAAACTAAGATTTCCATTAAGTTTTCAGTGACCGGATTAGAAGTAGATTGGACAATAAAGACATCCTTACCACGTACTGATTCATCAATTTCAACTAAGATTTCTCCATCAGCAAAATGATGCACTTTACTTTTTCCTACTTTTGTTCCTAATTTTTCTGCGATATCGATAGCTAATTCACCACTAGCTGATAATGCAAAGACAGTTATTTTATTTTTCATTTTCTTCTCCTATTTTCCTTTTTGATTTCTTTTTTCTTCTAATACTTTGGCATATCCATCTTTATTAACTTGGCGAGCCCGAGCAATTGCAAAAGCGGAATCTTCAACTTGATCTGTAATAGTTGAGCCCGCTGCAACATAGGCATTAGCACCGACCGTTACTGGAGCAACTAAATTACTATTACATCCAATGAAGGCATTGTCACCAATAATAGTTTGGAATTTATTTTTACCGTCATAATTTGAAGTAATTGTTCCACATCCCATGTTTACATTACTTCCGACAGTTGCATCACCAACATAAGTTAAATGTGATGCTTTACTTCCTTTTCCAAAGACTGCTTTTTTCATTTCAACGAAGTTACCCATATGAGCATCTTCTAAAATATGGCAGTTAGTTCTTAGACGAGCAAATGGTCCAATATCTACACCATTTTCGATAATCGAATCAGAGATAACTGAGAATTTAATTTCAACATTATCCTTAATTTCAACATTATCAAATTCGCAATAAGGCCCAATATGGCAATTGCTGCCAATACTTGACTTACCTTTAATAATACATCCTGGTTCGATTGTCGTATCAGCACCAATCGTTACATCAACTCCAATATAAGTATTATTAATATCAATAATGTTAACACCATTTAATAAATGTTGTTTATTTATTTTTAATTGTAATGATTTAGTTGCTTCCGCAAGTTCAACCCGATCGTTGATTCCCCCAACTTCAGCTAAATCAGCAATTTTATATCCACCGACTTTAAGTTTATCATTATTCATGATTTCTATTACATCAGTGATATAATATTCATTTTGAGCATTATCATTAGTTACTTTTTCTAACGCTTCAAATACTGCAATGTTATCAAAACAATATTCTCCGCAGTTCATCTCACTAATTTGAACTTGCTCTGGAGTACAGTCTTTAAATTCGACAATCCCCGTTACTTGATCATTATTTCTAATTACACGACCAAATTTTTTATCTAAATCACAATCACATGTCATGATCGTTCCTTTTAATTGGTTATCGTTATGATAAGCAATTAAATCTTTTAATGTTTCACTAGTAATTAGTGGAGCATCACCATTTAACACCACAGTTGTTCCTGCTTTACCTGCCAAAGCATCTTTACATTGCATTAATGCATGTCCAGTTCCTAACTGTTCTTTCTGATAAATAATATTTACCCCGTCTAACAGTTTTTCAACTTCTTCTGCTTTGTGACCAACAATTACGTAGATTTCATCAACACCAACTTGTTTCAATTCATCAACAATATGATTGATCATCGGCTTGTATAAAACCTCATGGACAACCTTTGGTTTATCTGACTTCATTCTGGTACCTTTACCAGCCGCCATAACTACCGCATAAGTTTTCATTTTCACACCTCTTCATTAACAACAACATAATAACAAAAAATTTACATTTGTTAAAGGAAAAAAAGATAAAATATGTCGTAAAATTGAAAAGAAATTGATTTAATCAATTTCCTCATCATTCAATATTTCTGTTTTCCTTACAAAATAATATTTTCCCTTAAAATACTTCATTCCCTTTTCTAAAATAATATTATTACGTGTCAAGCCAAAAACACACGATCCACTTCCAGACATTAAAGCTCCATCAAATCCAATTTTCATCATTTCCTCTTTAATCTTAGCAATCTCTGGTACCATCTTGATTGACGGCTCTTCTAAAGTATTTTGAAGATTGTCGATAACTATTTGATAATTACCATCTTCAATTCCTGTCGCCATTAATCGACAGTCTTGATGGCTAGCTTTACTTAAATCTAAACTAGTGAATGATTTTTTCGTTGATACCCCTCGTTTAGGTTTAACTAATAATACTTTACATTCAAAAGAATTCTTTATAAATTCTAATTTTTCACCAACACCACTAACTAAAGCAATTTTTTGATAAATACAAAAAGGAATATCTGCCCCAACTTCTTTTCCTAATGCAGCCATTTCCTCATTGCTCAGATTTAAATAAAATAATTTATTCATTGCTTTAATTACCGCCGCACCATCAGCACTTCCTCCCGCTAAACCAGCTTGAGTAGGAATATGCTTATAAACAAAGATCTTAACCCCTTTTTTGATGTTATAACGTTCTTTCATTAAAGCAACAACCTTATACATAATATTTCGTTCATCCGTGGGCATGATTTTGCTATTTGAATCAATTTCAATTCCGCTAGCAATAGTATTAATATAGATTAAATCATGTAAAGTAATTGGAGCCATGATCATTTCTAATTCATGATATCCATCTTCTCTTTTTCCGATTACATCAAGTGCTAAATTTATTTTTGCGTATGCTTTTACTTTCATTACTTCACCTACTTGTCGGATATATTTTTCGTGCTACTCCTCTTGTGTCGATCCCTCCAACGCCTAAATGCTTATTTGAAGTTTTAGCCACAATTTTCTCTAAGTCAACATAATTTTTGATACTCGCATTAGCAATCTGACTTACTACAAAAACCGGATCAAGCGCATGAATATTTTTTCTGCTTGGACTAGAAGCAAAATTAGCTCCACTAGCTAATAAAAGCTCATAGTACGATTGACACGCTCCAGCAAAAATAATCAAACTATCTTTGTCATCCTCATACAAACGTGCTCGACGAATTGCTTCTACAAAATCTTTAGTATGCAAATAACTATTAATATCTTTGCGATTACCATTTTTCTTCATTGCATCATGACCGGTTATCACCAATAAATTAGGGCGATGTTTTTCTAATAAAGGAATAATTTGATCTTTAATTTCATTTTCTTTCATAAAATAGCCATGAACATTGATATTAAATTCTTCATATTTTTTCAAACACATGTCAAGATAATGTTTATCTCCATCAATATGCAGCACACTACCTTTTAAACATGGTCGACTTTCTACTATTATATCACTTTTCTCACTACTAAAATCACTTAATTCCAAATCACTCTCATCACTATCAGCTACTAACCGATATTCAATTCCAGTCAAATAATAAACATCATCTTGAATATCGGTAATTTTAAAACAGATATCTTTGCCATATTTTTTTCGACAGACAATATCACCAATTTTCATTTATATCACCATGATATTATATGTAATTAAATCATTTTGGTGATATTTTTAAAATCCGCTAATTCTAATTCTTCACTTCTTTTTTGATTTTCAATTCCCGTCTGCAATAAAATTTCTTCAGCTTCCTCATAACTTTGCTTTAAATTATTTAAAATCGTTTTTCGTCGCTGTTTAAAACAAATATTTAATACTTCATATAATTTCAAATCCGGTGCTTTTTTTAACTCAATTTTTAAAATTGCTGAATCAACATGCGGAGCAGGCATAAATACATTTTTATTAACAGTAAATAAGTATTCAATTGTCCCCATATCTTTAATCATCAATAATAATGGATTTTTATAAATACCCGTCATTTTTAAAGCTACTTCTTTTTGAACCATAACAATCATTTCATCGATTCCAAAATTTCCTAACACAACTTTTTCAATTATTGCCGTTGTAATATAATATGGAAGATTAGCAACTAAACATACTTTTTGATATCTTTGCTTTAACTGATCAACGATCGGTTTAATATCCTGTTCCATAAAATCACCAAAGATAATTTCAATATTATCTTGATTTAAAAACTCCTGATACACAGGCATAAAACGCTCATCAATTTCAAAACTAGTAACTTTTCCACTATAACGCCCTAATACTTGTGTTAATGCGCCAATTCCCGGTCCTACTTCAATAACCGCCGTTGTTTGATCAATCTTTGCACTAGTCACGATCTTATTTATTATATTTACATCAATTAAAAAATTTTGACCATATTTCTTTAACGCATTCAAATGATATTTTTCTAAAATATATTTTGTTGTCGAGGGAGTTGCGATTTCCTTCATTACTGATTCACCTTGATTTTAAAAATCTTTCCTGTTCTTTTAAATTCACCATTATCACTTAGTGTTTGATACGACCCAATCTCCTCACCCAAACGTTGATAAAGACTAAATGCTTTAGAATGTGATGACTTTAAATACAAATCTTCTTTATCTTGATAATGAGGAATAATTACATTTCTTAACCAATAATTCCCATTTCCTCGTGCCTTTGGTGAAATATGGAAATAATTAAGAACAATTGCATTAGCCCCTTGTTCAAAGACTGGTTTATCAAAATATTTTGAAGAATTAATATTCCCCGTTGTTACCATCGCTAAACCAACACATTGATCATACTTATACATAACATGATAATCAACATTAACATTAGGGTCATCTTTTAAAATATGTACTAGCTGATTACAATGATATACTTCATCATAGTCATCATAAAAATCACGATACTTCACTTTTAAATTATCAATAATCGGGACTAGATATTCCCCTTTAAATTCATTACTTACTTTAAATGTATAACCATTATGTTTACCTAGATCCATCATTTAACCTCCCTAACACCTGTTCTTTAGTGATTCCAACCATATTTAATCGTTTAAAAAGTGTTTTGACATTCCCATAACCCAAATTAAATGCCTCATACACCATCAATCTTCTTTGCTTATTACCAATAATATCTAAAGCAACAAATTCACTCCAAGTAATGCTTTCTCGATTAACATCAAAAGAAACTACATTTTCTAATGCTTCTATCACAGCTTCTTTATTAGCTTCAGCAATACCTAATTTCTTCTTACCTCTAGCATCCTTTTTAGCAACAAAAGCATGTTGACAGTTAGGGACAACTGCTTGAATTTGATCACGAATTTTTTTCCCTGGAAAATCAGGGTCTGTCAAAACAATAATTCCTCGACTTTTACTTGCTTCTTGAATTAATTCTAATGTTTGTTGATCCAATGCTAATCCGTGTGTCTCAATCGTATCTACTTCAAATAATTCTTTTAATAAGGCTGTGTCTGTTTTACCTTCAACAACGACTATTTCTTTAATTTTTTTCATAATTTCACCTAACTCTAATTATAACGATATTTCACTTAAAATAAAAGGTATAATCTTGGGGCTACCCATAATAACGATTTTATCTAACCAATATAAATCAACACCATAATATTCTTTTTATACAATTAATTAAATAATCAAAAGGACAATTCAATGAAAGGATTAACTAATAGTTAAAGAAAATGGTTCTAGATTACTTTTTGTGCAAATAGCATTAAGGCAGTTCGTTACCGAATCCTGCATAGTGTCTTTGGTGCTTTAGATACTCGAGACGCCACAGAAACTTACGTAATATTATCTGGTTGAAAAAACAAACTATCGATCCCTAGTGATATTTTAATAATTCCCCAATCACAATACAATATCCTTTTCAAATTATTAAAGCTACTGTTTTTAATTGTACAGCAATAATGAGTTATATTATCATAAAAAGCTAATCACTATGTTAAATACAATCATGACAATACTTCAAGCTAAAGGTTAACATACCAAAGAACATTGCATTTGAGTTCAAAAATTAGCAATGAAAGTTGCTCATGAGTTAAATATGTCTGATACCAGATTAAATAATTTCTTCCATACTTCACAATATTGAAAAATTAATATTCCTACAAGTATTCTGCTTAAAACAGGTCCTTTAACAACTGCTGAAAAAAATCATAAATACTCTCTAGAATCCTATAAAATGATCAATGATATTTTTGGTAAAGAAATTGGTCAAATGGTTTTACACTACCATGAACAGAGCAACGACTCAGATTACCCATTTCTATCTTGATTGTATCAACGCTTTGATCAAGTCTTAAAAAAGATAAAATTATCTAATTGACATCATGATAAAATTACGTTATGCTTGATGTGCAAACTTAATAAACCGCTTAAATAATAAGCTATAGCTTTTCCACGTTTCTGAGTTATAAACGGGAGGTTATAGCTTTTTTTTGCGAAGGAAGGAGAACTTATGAATCAAGAATATGATATGATGGCTCACAAGCCCATCTTCCCATTATTAATGAAAATGGCAATTCCCCCGATGATTTCAATGTTAATTCAATCAATGTACAATATTATTGATAGTATTTTTGTTGCTAAATTGGGAGAGGAAGCATTAACCGCCTTATCATTAGCATTTCCACTTCAAAACCTGTCATTAGCTTTTTCAGTAGGTCTCGGGGTAGCAATTAACGCATTGATTGCTAAAAGTTTAGGTGCCAGTGATGAAAAACAAGCTAATTATATTAGTGATCATGGGATTTTTTTAGCTATTCTTCACTCTTTATTATTTGTTTTTATTGGTATCTTTTTAATGAAACCGTTCTTTTTGATGTTTACTACTAACCCAACTGTTTTAGATTATGCAATTACATACGGGTCAATCGTGATTACCTTTACCTTTGGTTCTATTATTCATATTACTATTGAAAAAATGTTTCAAGCTACTGGGAATATGATGATTCCCATGTTTTTACAAGGAATTGGAGCAATTGTCAATATTATCCTCGACCCTATTTTAATTTTTGGAATAAACGGTTACTTAGAGTTTGGGGTTGCTGGAGCTGCAATTGCGACAATCATCGGTCAGATGACTGCCTGTTTACTAGCAATTATCTTATTTAGAAAAACTTCACGTATCAAAGTATCTTTAAAAAATTTTAAACCAAATGCACAAATTATTAAAAATATCTATTCAATTGCAATCCCATCAGGGGTGATGACATCATTACCATCTATCTTAGTTGCTTTACTTAATAGTTTGTTAGCGACAGTATCACAAACGGCAATCGCTTTCTTTGGGATATATTTCAAGCTTCAATCATTTATTTACATGCCAGCTAATGGATTGATTCAGGGAATGCGACCATTAATTAGTTATAATTATGGAGCTAGGCATTTTGATCGTGTTAAAAAGATTATCAAAGTTTCAATTATCTCTACTGCGGTGATCTTATGTTGTGGAACAATTATTTTTATGGGATTGCCAGAATTAGTCCTATCATGGTTTAATGCAACTGAACAATTATTAGAAATTGGTATTATTGGTCTTCGAGTGATTTCACCATGTTTTATTCTTTCTACAATGGGAGTCGTTATCTCCGGAGTTTTTGAATCTTTAGGTAAGGGACGTCAATCATTGACGATTTCACTATTGCGACAATTTATTATTACTTTACCTTTAGCCTATATTTTATTGAAAGTAATAGGGCTTAATGGAATTTGGCTTTCATTTGTTATTGCCGAAGGAATTGCCAGTGTCATTGCAGTAATCTTAATAAAAAAAGAACTTCATAACTTTAAGGTGGATTAACGATCCACCTTTTTAATAAATATCCACCGGCTAAGCCGGTGGTTTTACATTTGCGGGCATAGCCCTGCTCTCAGAGCGCATGTCTCAA
>NZ_JAHPYJ010000068.1:0-819 GCF_019041935.1 Erysipelatoclostridium sp. MSK.7.34 | reverse complement strand
GTATCTGAGCCATATAAACTTGCTAACCGGGCTTTTCATCCTGATGATACGATCGTTGATGTTGCTGGTGTTAAAGTTGGGGGTGACAACCTTGCTTTGATTGCTGGTCCATGTTCTGTTGAAAGTGAAGAACAAGTAATCGAGATTGCTAAAGCTGCCAAAGCTGCCGGTGCTAATATTTTAAGAGGAGGCGCTTTCAAACCAAGAACTTCACCGTATGCATTCCAGGGAATGGGGTCTTCTGGTCTGGATATTCTTGTTGCAGCTAAAGAAGCAACTGGATTGCCAATCTGTTCGGAACTGATGGATGCCCAGTATTTAGAAGAATTCAATGAGAAAGTAGATCTAATTCAGATCGGGGCAAGAAATATGCAAAACTTCGACCTGTTAAAGAAAGTGGGAGCAGGAACAAAGAAACCAATCTTATTAAAGAGAGGATTAAGTGCGACATTTGAAGAATGGATCATGTCAGCGGAATATATCATGGCAAACGGGAATCCGAATGTAATTTTATGTGAACGAGGGGTAAGAACATTTGAGACATATACAAGAAACACGTTGGATTTACAGGCTATACCGGTAGTAAAGAAATTAACACATTTACCAATTATAATTGATCCAAGCCATGCAGGAGGGAAATGGTGGTTAGTGGAACCAATGGCAAAAGCAGCAGTAGCAGCAGGAGCAGATGGGTTAATGATCGAAGTGCACAACAATCCGGAGAAGGCACTGTGTGATGGACCACAGTCATTAAGACCGGAAAGATATGAAGAATTATTAAAACAAATTTCTAAAATAGCTGAAGTTGTTGGAAAGAAA
>NZ_JAHPYJ010000067.1:0-940 GCF_019041935.1 Erysipelatoclostridium sp. MSK.7.34 | reverse complement strand
AATGGTGGTTCCGGCCGGAATCGAACCAGCGACACGAGGATTTTCAGTCCTCTGCTCTACCGACTGAGCTACGGAACCATTGGCGGTCTGGACGGGACTCGAACCCGCGACCTCCGCCGTGACAGGGCGGCATTCTAACCAACTGAACTACCAGACCAATGGTTGCGGGAGAAGGATTTGAACCAACGACCTTCGGGTTATGAGCCCGACGAGCTACCAGACTGCTCCATCCCGCGATATTTTTTGCATTATTTTATTTCGGCTGAATTTTAAATTAAATGGCGAGGGATGAGGGATTCGAACCCCCGCGGGACGTTAATCCCCTGTCGGTTTTCAAGACCGATCCCTTCAGCCGGACTTGGGTAATCCCTCGCATTCTTAAATTGGTGGACCCTGTTGGACTCGAACCAACGACCGATCGGTTATGAGCCGATAGCTCTAACCAACTGAGCTAAGGGTCCTTGTTGTTTCTTGACTTACGGGCACCGTTATTAAATTGGTAGCGGGGAAGGGATTCGAACCCCCGACCCACCGGGTATGAACCGATTGCTCTAGCCAACTGAGCTACCCCGCCGTAATCAACTACAGCAATGCTATAATTTAATAATTAATGGTGGAGCCTAGCGGGATCGAACCGCTGACCCCCTGCGTGCAAGGCAGGTGCTCTCCCAGCTGAGCTAAGGCCCCAATTATTATTTTAAATGGTCGGGAAGACAGGATTTGAACCTGCGACCCCCTGGTCCCAAACCAGGTGCACTACCAAGCTGTGCTACTTCCCGTTCTATTTCTTTTTTTACTCAAATGGCGCGCTAGGCAGGAATCGAACCCACAACCTCTTGATCCGTAGTCAAGCACTCTATCCAGTTGAGCTACTAGCGCATCGTTCACTTACAACGCCTATCTATATTAACACATCTTATTAGCTTTTGCAAGATTTATT
>NZ_JAHPYJ010000066.1:0-980 GCF_019041935.1 Erysipelatoclostridium sp. MSK.7.34 | reverse complement strand
TTGTGTGTGATAAACTATGTAAGTCATCTGAATACTGTTTATTCATTTGTCATTTGACAAATAGAGTACTTTTATTACCTTATTTCTATTTTAACAATAATACTTTTTAATCCATTCTGTCTAATTAGCCTGCTTTTTCTAATTGCTCTTTATATCCCGATAAAAACAGAAAACGGCGCAAACTGCGCTAAAAGTTTTTCTCTAAATACGTAGGTAGAAGCTTTTTTGAAATATAATGCTTTAAATGAATAATAGCACCCATGCCTTATGAAAGGATGGATTTCATAAAAAATGAAAACTTCTTCATTTTTTATGTCCCCCAATAGTATTGTTTCTGTCTTTGCCAGTTGCTCCCTTTACTAGATTTATACCTTTTAATACAGCATTTTTCCCATATTTCTGCTTCAGTTTCAAAGTTGCCTCCTGAAGTCTTTTTTCCTTTTCTAAATCTTTTTCAAGCTTTTCTTCTTCTTTTTTTAACTGCACGTAATCAGTATTGTACAAGGTTCGTATCCCCATGCATGATCAATCAGCAGTTCAGCATTGACTCCGAACATATCATAAAGAAGATCTTCATTATAATACTTCTCTTTACTGCCTACAGAACATTTGGCAATATCACCCATAGTATACAACCCCGCTTCATTAAGCTTTTTTGCATATCCTTTACCAACTCTCCAGAAATCTGTAATCGGCTGATGATGCCATAAGTATTTCCGATATCTCATTTCATCTAAACAGGCAATCCGCACTCCGTCTTCATCTGCTTTAACATGCTTGGCAACAATATCCATCGCCACTTTCGCAAGATATAGATTTGTTCCTATTTCCGCTGTGACTGTTATTCCCGTTGTCTTATAAATATCCTGAATAATCATTTTTGCAAATTCCCTTGGAGATTTATTAACAGTCTTAAGATAGCTCGTTGCATCAATAAAAACCTCATCAATTGAATAAACATGAATATCTTCAGCTGAGGT
>NZ_JAHPYJ010000065.1:0-1006 GCF_019041935.1 Erysipelatoclostridium sp. MSK.7.34 | reverse complement strand
TACTGAAGGAAAACATTTAATGAACCAAATTCTTTTGATAAGAGTTATAGTTCTATTACAAATGTTACATTAATTTCTATATTAAATGATCTTAAACATTATACAGCTACTTACTCATCTATTGCCAAATGCTATAACGTTAGCCCTTCAACAGTAGTAAGAATATTTGATAATCATGTTCAATTAAAAAGACACCACTTACAAGAAATCATATGTATAGATGATTTCTATTTCGACAGACGTTCTAAATATAAATATGCATTTATGATTATGGGATTCAAAAACTAACTTATCCTAGATATCGTTGAATCTAGATGTGAAGAGAAACTTAATGATTATTTCTTCTCCATTCCTAAGAGTGAACGTGATAAAGTAAAATACATTTCTATGGATATGTATAATCATTACCGCACTTTAATGAGACTATATTTTCCTAAAACTATAATATGTATTGACAGTTTCCGTGTTTTAAAGAAGATTACAGATTGTCTAAATTCAGTTAGGAAAAGGATATTAAGACGTTACAAAGATAGTCAAGAATACAACTTATTAAAATATAGATACGAACTGCTTTTAAAGAGTGGCGATAAAATAAATGATGAAAAGCACTTTTTTGATCGTACATTAGGTTATACAACTAGTGAAGCAGGAGTATTAGAATGTGTTCTTTCTATAAACAAAGAATTAAAAATGGCTTATAATTTAAAAGAAGATTATCGTGTATTTAATGATGTTAAAGAAAATGAATATAATGAAGAAGAATATCTAACGGATGTATTGAAGGAAAAAATAATTATGTAAAAAAGATTCTATCTAATGAAAATGGAATGACCAATTTTGACAGAGCTAGAAATAGAATTATGTATTCTCAGAATCTTTTAGATATGTATACAATTTCTATTAATAAAAAACAAATCAAGAAAAACAAAAACAAATAAAAAATGAAATAATACTATATCTAGACATAAAAAAGTAGGATAATTATTGAAGATTATACATCTTCTAA
>NZ_JAHPYJ010000064.1:0-1247 GCF_019041935.1 Erysipelatoclostridium sp. MSK.7.34 | reverse complement strand
CAAACCAGTAAGGAGGGTTTTTATATGAAATATGATTATGTATTTAAGTTGAAGTGTGTTGAACTATATAAAAATGGTCGATGGCATGAAACACCAGAAGGAATTGGACAAAAAAACTTTAGAAAAGGAATTACTACATGGGTCAAAATCGCTGACTTACATGGAATAGATGCTTTAAAACATCCTACCACCTGCACTGAGTATACTGTGGAAGAAAGATACAACTTTAGTTGCCAGGGTTCTAGCTGGAGAATCTCAAAAAAAGTGTTGCAATAAGTGCTAATATTAATCACAGTCAATTGTCAAACTGGGTAAAACGATATAAAATATATGGATATAATGGTCTCGATTTAAAGAAGGGACGACATAGTAAGGAGCAGCCTCTGAAAAAATCTATAATATCAAGTGAACTTACTCCTCCTGAGAAAGAAGAACTAATACGTTTAAGAGCAGCAATCGTTAAAGAAATTCGTGAAAAAGGATATCGATTAAAGCATCTTCTAAAGGCATGAGATGATGAAACTGATAAAAGAAATCTTTGATCAAAATAAGGGACGCTATGGAGTTCGTCGAGTTCATAGAGAGCTTCTAAATCGCGGTTATCTGGTAAATCATAAGAGAGTGTAACGACTTATGCATAATATGGGATTATTAGGTAAACGTCCTAAAGAGAGATACCATTCTTATAAAGGGAATGTAGCAGATAATATTATTAATAGAAATTTTAATACGAGTAGACCATTACAAAAATGGACTACTGATGTATCTCAATTCAATTTTGCATGGGGAAAATGTTATATTTCTCCAATATTAGATAGGTTTACAAATGAGATTATTTCCTATGATTTATCACCGCATCCTAATCTTAAACAAATTACAAATATGCTGACTCAGGCATATGAAAAGTTTTCCATCCTTGAAGGATTGATTTTCCACTCAGATCAGGGATGGAAATATCAACATGCTCATTATATCAATTCATTAAAAGAACACAGTATAATACAATCAATGTCTAGAAAAGGAAACTGTTATGATAATTCGGTAATGGAAACTTTCTTTGGCCGATTAAAAAATGAAGTCTATTATGGGTATGAAAATGAATTGTATTCATTTTCATAGTTTTCTACTGCAATAAAAGAATACAGAAAAAACAAAATGGATGCCACCTGTTTTGTACAGATTAGCATCCATGGCATAATTTTTTTAAAACTAAATTTAAACGTGTCCAGAAAACTGGGTACACATCA
>NZ_JAHPYJ010000063.1:0-1262 GCF_019041935.1 Erysipelatoclostridium sp. MSK.7.34 | reverse complement strand
TTTGGTAGTTAATTTCATTCTACCATTGGAGGATCAGTTTACACAAAATTATTTAATAGATATCGCCTGAACTAATTCCATTATCCAGGCACAAACTATTTCCTCTTCATTATTTTCAAAGCCTATAGCTTCACACACGTAATCAATAGGAGGTAAAGGAGAAGAATTATATAATACAGGTTTAGAATCGCTATATAAAAAATACAAATATTCCTTTATTTTTCTATAGGTTAAAAGATTGTATTTTTTAGCATATTAAAACAAGCTTTTCAATATAATAAGGAAATTTTATTTATATATTTCTTAATATTTCATATTCAACAACATAGCAGCAAAGAAAAAATTCGGTCAACGCAAAAAAATTGATTAATCCAATGTTTTTTATCATATAAATCGAAAATAATAAATAAGTAGAATACAATATTAGTGAGAGATAATGCTATAAAAATATCTACAAATTTAAGGATGGTGACATATATGAAATTGAAAAAATTATTAATTATTTCTCTAAGTTTTATTTTAGCATCTACATTTTTGATCACACCATTATCAGCTTCTAGTACGGTGAGCTTAGGAAAATATGACTTCAATAATGGAGAGACTCCTGAAATTACAATGACTGAAACATATTCTAAAATTATTTTCACAGCATATTTCGACGATGGTGAAGAGATATATTCGTATGTAGATAAAAATACAGGAAAAGCTGAGTGTATTTATTGGTAAATGCCTACTATTCTATGATAAAAAAATAAACGTACTATATTAAAGCATTTACATTAACATACTCTTATTTGACACAAAGACATAACTAATACAAAAGAGTAAAAGAACTATATATCAATAAATTTATATGGCATTATCATTCGTTATTTATTAATTTTACAAATTTCCAATAATATATCATAAGCCTAAAATGAGGTATTCTACATGACTTAATATATTATATAAATAGAAAGTCTTTGTATTTTACCTCTTTTAAACTAACATAATAGGTACACTACACATATTTCGCTATAAATTTTACTATTTCATAAAAAAATTCATAATATATACTGATTATTTCTTTAATAATTTTTAGCTTGGCTTTTTTTAACAATTATATCAAAATGGCAAATCATCCTATGCCACTCTTCAATATTGTCCAGTATTACATCATTTACATACATGACTTATTGCATCATATAAAGCATCTATTTCTTTAGGAGTTAAAACAAATATTCCTTTATTTTTCCAGAGGTTAAATGAATAATAATCTACAT
>NZ_JAHPYJ010000062.1:0-1280 GCF_019041935.1 Erysipelatoclostridium sp. MSK.7.34 | reverse complement strand
TATGGACAAAATGGCAGATGTCCTTGGCCGCGTTGGTGCGTGGTGTGGGCAAAATAAGTATTTATCTGCAATTAAGAATTCGTTCCAAACATTCATGCCTTTGACTATCGCAGGTGCGATCGGGGTTTTATGGTGTAACGTATTAGTTAATGCAGATTCAGGGTTAGGTATGTTCTGGGAACCTATCATGGCTTTAGAAGTAATTAACCCAGCGTTTGCAGCAATGCAATTCGCAACAATTTCTTGTATCACAGTTGGAATCACTTTTGGTATCGCTCAAGAAATCGGGGAATCAAATGGTGAAACTGGATACTTCGCAGGTTTATTAGGACTTGCTTGTTGGTTATCAGTAACTCAAAGTGGATGGGCTAACTATGCATTAGTAGACACTGCTAAACAAACATTAGAATTAACAGCTGATGGAGCATTACAAACATTTACAGGTGTTGCTGGTGGTGCTTTAGGAGCAACAGGTTTATTTACAGGGATGATCGTTGGGGTTGTTTCAGTAGAAATCTTCTGTGCATTACGTAAAGTAGAAGGATTAAAATTAAAAATGCCTGAAACAGTACCTCCAGGTGTTGCTCGTGCATTCGAAGTTTTAATTCCAGCTGTAATTACTTTAGCAATCATTGCGTTAATTGGACGTGGATGTGAATTAGCTACTGGATTATATTTAAATGACGTAATTTCAACTTATATCCAAGGACCTTTAGGTGCTATCGGTGCTACAGTTCCTGGTGTAATTATCATTTACATCATTATCATGTTATTCTGGTTAGTAGGTATTCATGGTAACAACATGTTATCTGCAGTAAAAGAAGCATTATTTACACCATTAATGTTAGAAAATATCGAAACATTCTCTAAAACAAATGATGCAAAAAGCGATGAATTACACATTTTCGCAATGGCATGGTTACAAATGTTCGGTGAATTTGGTGGTTCTGGGGTTACAATCGGTTTAGTAATCGCAATCATGATTTTCTCAAAACGTGAAGATAACCGTACAATCGCAGGTATCTCATTAGTACCAGGTTTATTCAACATCAATGAAACAGTTACATTTGGTATCCCAATGGTATTAAACCCAATCTTAGGTATTCCATTTGTATTAGCACCAATTGCTACTTTAGCAGTAGGTTATATCTTAACTGTAATTGGATTCTGTCCAAAAGCTGTAATCAATACACCTTGGACAACACCACCTATCTTACATGGTTTCTTAACTACAGGAGCTAATATCATGGGTGCTGTATCTCAAGCAATTGCAATCGTAG
>NZ_JAHPYJ010000061.1:0-1375 GCF_019041935.1 Erysipelatoclostridium sp. MSK.7.34 | reverse complement strand
TCTTTTTAAATAGTTTTAACATCTTATTTCAATTCAGGCCAGAAATCTTTATTCGCTTCAATTAAATCATCTAAGATTAATTTCGCTACTCTTGCACTTGGTACTGTTTTTGATAATGTGATTGCTTGCCATAATTTTTGATAGCTTCCTGTTATCCATGCATCTACTACTAATTTCTCTACTGATACTTGTTGTTCCATTAATCCCTTTTGGAATTGTGGAATTGATCCCTGACAGATTCTTTCATATCCGCTGCTTCCTACGATACATGGAATCTCTACCATTGCCGTACGGTCAAAGTTTTCTACTGCTCCTTCATTCGGTACGATCAATAACATTTTTTCTTTAGTGTTTTTAGCAATTGCACAAGCTAAGTCAACAATATATTCAGCATGCGCATCTGGTTCAAACCCTCCGTCTACAGCTGTTCCTTTTTCAATGATCTTTCTACAAGCTGTAAAGATATTCTTTTCTCGATGCTCCATTACTTCATTTGCCCGTGTATGTTCCGGATTAGTATGTTCTACTACATAATCAGGATATAAATAATATTTTAAATATGTGTTTGGGATTGTTTCTGGATCTAATGCATAAACATCTTTTGCTTTTGCGAATGTTTCAATCCAGCTTTGTTCCACGTGCTGATTCGTTCCTGACAGTGCATCTGCAAAACCATTAGCTGCCATATGCTTCTTGATTTCCGGCATTAAGTCATTACCGTCTTTATCTTCAATTTTATGCCACCATCCAAAGTGGTTTAATCCATAATATCCAACAGACATCTCTTTACGTGACTTTAACCCTACCATGTTAGCCATCTTTTCTTCAAGATCGATTGGCATGTCACAGATATTTAAGATCTTAGAATCAGGACGTAATCTTCTTGTTGCTTCAGCTACGATGGCAGCTGGATTAGAATAATTTAACATCCAGGCATTTGGAGAATATTTTTCCATGTAATCCAGAATTTCAATAACCCCGCCAATAGAACGCATGCCATAAGCAATTCCACCAGGACCACAAGTTTCTTGACCAACAACATTATATTTCATTGGAATCTTTTCATCTTTTTCACGCATTGCATATAATCCAACACGAATATGACACATAACGAAGTCAACATCAGTAAAAGCTTCTTCTGGATCAGTAGTATAAGCGAACTCAACTTCTGGTGCATTTTCTTTTAAATAAATTTCACAGGCTTTAGCGATGGTTTCTTGACGTTCCGCAAAATTATCATAAAATTTAATTTTTCTAATTGGAAAACGATCCATATGATCTAACAATAATAAACAAATCCCAGGTGTGAAAGTACTTCCACCACCAGCAATAACAACTGAATATTTCTTTTCCATTTTCTTTTTCTCCTCTGTTT
>NZ_JAHPYJ010000060.1:0-1405 GCF_019041935.1 Erysipelatoclostridium sp. MSK.7.34 | reverse complement strand
ATGAAAAATAATTATGATGTTGTGGTTGTTGGAGCGGGACCAGCAGGAATCATGGCCTGCTATGAACTGTATTTGAAACAGCCGGAATTGAACGTATTGCTTATAGATAAAGGTCAGGATGTTATGAAACGTCACTGTCCGATCAAGGAAAAGAAGATCAAGTCCTGTCCAATCATCAGGAACAATGAACCGGGCTGTCTTCCTGCCTGTTCGATTACAGCCGGATTTGGCGGTGCCGGTGCCTATTCTGACGGTAAATTCAATATTACCAGTGAATTTGGCGGCTGGCTGACTGACTATCTTTCAACCAATGAGGTTGAAGATGTAATCAACTATGTTGACAATCTTTATTTAAAACACGGAGCAACCAGAGAAATAACGGATCCTACGACTGACAAGGTCAAAGAAATTGAACATCGAGGCTATGCAGTAGGATTAAAACTGCTGCGGGCCAAGGTAAGACATTTAGGAACAGAAGAGAATCTGCGGATCATGACAGAAATGTCAACGGAACTGAAAGAACATATTGATATGGCATTTAGAACAGCTGTAAAGGAAGTGCTGGTTGAAGACGGACATGCTGTCGGGGTAGTTCTGGAAAATGATGAGGTCATCAAAGCGAAGAAGATCGTACTGGCACCGGGACGAGACGGTTCTGCCTGGCTGACAAAAGTACTGAAACAGCATGGACTGGAGCTTTATAATAATCAGGTCGATATAGGAGTGCGGGTAGAGACCAGCAATATCGTAATGGAAGAGATCAACAGCAATCTGTATGAAGGTAAATTTGTCTATAATACAAGTGTCGGAACAAAAGTAAGAACATTCTGTTCAAATCCGTCAGGGCATGTAGTAATAGAGAATCACAGCGGGACGATGCTGGCGAACGGACATGCCTATCATGATCCGAAGCTGGGGAGCAAGAATACCAACTTTGCGCTGCTGGTATCCCATACCTTCAGCGAGCCGTTCAATGAACCGAATGAATTTGCACATGAGGTGAGCAGACTGGCGAACAAGCTGTCAAACGGATCAGTCATGGTGCAAAGATATGGAGATATCAAGAAAGGGAGAAGAACGACTTACAAGCGTTTGAAAGAAGGGTATACAGAGCCGACCTTGGCAGAGGCGGTACCGGGAGATCTGGGGCTGGTATTACCGTACAACACGATGAAATCAATTATCGAGATGATTGAGGCACTGGATAATGTAACACCGGGGATAGCGAATGAGCATACGTTGCTGTATGGAGTGGAAGCGAAATTCTATTCAGCGCGGCCAAAGGTAAGAGAAGGGTTTGAATGTGAAATAGATGATCTGTATGTAGCAGGTGATGGAGCCGGATTAACAAGAGGGCTGGCTCAGGCAGGAGCAAATGGAATCATCGTAGCACGTCATATTATTG
>NZ_JAHPYJ010000059.1:0-1424 GCF_019041935.1 Erysipelatoclostridium sp. MSK.7.34 | reverse complement strand
TAAATCATCACCATTAGTGGCAATAACTTTTTTGTACCAATAGAATGAATCTTTACGATAACGATCTAAAGTTTTTAAATCAAATTCTTCACGGTCTACATAAATAAATCCATAACGTTTGACCATACCTTCATGTGTTGAAATCAAGTCTACTGCTGACCATGGACAGTATCCCATCATTTCACAACCGTCTGTGATTGCTAATTGTACCTGTTCAAGATGTTTTCTTAAATATTCAATTCGATATTGATCATGTACTTTACCGTCTTCTGTTAATTTATCATATGCTCCTAGTCCATTTTCAGTAACGATCATTGGCAGACGATAACGTGAGTACATTTCACGGATTGTTGCCCGGAATCCCATTGGATCAATTTCCCATCCAAATTCAGTAGTTGGTAAATTAGGATTTTTAAATCCACGATAGAATCCGGCTTCACCACGAGCAGTTTGCTGATCAGCTCCAGGATCCATTGTTTCAGTTCCATCACTAGCTTCACAAGTAGCAGTATTGTAATAGTTGAAACCAATAAAATCAGGATGTCCATTTTTCAATGCTTCAGCATCTCCAGGTGCAAATGTTGGGCAGGCATCATGTTCTTCTAAGTAAGCCCAAACTAAATTATTATATACACCGTAAACCGCCATATCCAAATATAACCAGTTTCTTATAGCATTATAGTTTTGTGCTGCTAGAACATCTTCAGGTTTACAAGAAGCAGGATAAACTAATGAAATATTTGGTGCAGGTCCGATTTTTGCTCCAGGAATCATTTCGTGGCATAATGCCATTGCTTTAGCTTGTGCTACCAGCATATGATGGTTTTGCTGATAGATTTCTTTGATTTCGTTTGTGCATCCTTCCGGCAAGTGTAATGTACCAATTACCGGTCCAACTAAAGTCAGCATATTTTGTTCGTTGATCGTTAGCCAATATTTAACACGATCACCATAATTTTCATACATAACTTTTGCAAAGTTTACAAACCAGTCAACCGATTCTGGATTACCCCAGCTTCCTCTTTCATCTAAAGCAGCCGGCATATCAAAATGGAACATTGTTACCAATGGTTCAATACCGTATTTTAAACATTCATTAATAACATTATTATAATATTCAATTCCTTTTGGATTGACTTCACCAGTTCCATTAGGTAAAATTCTTGTCCAAGCGATAGAGAAACGATAAGTCTTGAATCCCATTTCTGCCATCAATGCAATATCTTCTTTATAACGATGATATTGATCAGCACACACATCAAGTTCTGAAGTTCCTTCAGGTACTTTTTTGACATCCTGACAAGATGGTCCTTTTCCATCGATTAAGTTAGCTCCTTCTACTTGATAAGCAGATGTTGAAGCTCCCCATAAAAAATCACTTGGGAATGGTTTTAGTTTTTTGTGTAACATTTTATTTCCTCCTT